>DAOUWT010000236.1 GCA_030666985.1 Chloroflexota bacterium | reverse complement strand
TATTATATTCCCGTGGGGCATAAGGCAGGCTCAGAAGACCAACTTTCAGCGAAGGGCGTCCTGGAAGCTTTACGCCCCCCCTTGACAGACCCCAATATCCCAAAAATTGGCCATAATATTAAATACGATTACGTGGTTTTGGCGCGGCAGGGGTTAGAGGTATTTCCCCTTGGTTTTGATACCATGCTGGCAGAGTGGGTGGTGAATCCCGCTTCCCGAAATTTAGGCTTGAAGAAGTTGGCCTGGGTGCGCTTAGATCACCAAATGACGAAGATCGAGGATCTGATTGGGAAGGGAAAAAGCCAGATCACAATGGCCGAGGTGACTATCAGGGATGCGGCTGCTTACGCGGCGGATGATGCGGTGGTGGTTTACCGGCTCAGGCCTATTTTAGAGAAGGAATTGGAAAAAGTAAGCTCTCAGGAGCTTTTTTATGATATCGAGATGCCCTGTGTCCCCATCCTGGCTAGAATGGAGATGAACGGAATTGGTTTAGACCAGGATTTTTTGAGGGAAATGTCTTCTCGCCTGGCAGTGACTCTGGCTGAAAAAGAGGGCCAAATTGTGGGAGCGGTTGGGGAGGATTTCAACTTGGATTCCCCCAAACAGCTTTCCGAAGCCTTGTTCTCGACCTTGGGCCTCACGCCGCCAGATAGAACCAAAAAGACCAAGGGTGGTTATTACTCCACCGCCGCCAGCGTGCTGGAAGGGATGCGGGGGCAGCATCCGGTCCCGGGTTGGGTTCTGGAATATCGCGAATTGGCGAAATTAAAGTCCACCTATGTTGACGCTTTGGTGGAGCAGGTTCACCCCCTCACGAAACGCATACACACTTCGTACAATCAAGCCGGGACGGTGACAGGGCGGATTGCCTCCTCTGACCCGAATTTACAAAATATCCCCATCCGCACGGAAATGGGACGCCAGGTTCGAAAAGCCTTTGTAGCTTCTCCTGGGTGGCAGTTGATTGCCGTGGATTATTCGCAAATCGAGCTGCGGGTGGTGGCCCATATAGCGCAAGACAAGGCCATGCTCCGCGCCTTCAACGATGGGCAAGACATTCACGCTACCACAGCTTCGGCTATTTTTAGAGTACCCTTGAAGGACGTGAGCAAGGCTCAACGCCGGCACGCCAAGGCCATCAATTTTGGGCTGGTTTACGGGATGAGTCCCTATGGCCTGACCCGGACGACGGATTTGACCCTGGCGGAAGCGGAAGATTTTGTCAAAGCCTATTTTGAGCGTTTTCCCGGCGTGAAGCGTTATTTGGATTCCACGCGGGAACGGGCCCAAGAGCAGGGCTACGTGGAAACCATGCTGGGGCGGCGGCGGTATTTTCCACGCTTGCAGACTTCTTCTAACTACAACGTTCGCCGCCAGGAGGAGCGGGAGGCCATCAATGCTCCCATTCAGGGGACAGCGGCGGATATAATGAAGTTGGCCATGCTCCATGTAGAACAGGCCTTATCGGAGAGCTATCTGTCTGCAAGGATTTTGCTTCAGGTTCACGATGAATTAGTGTTAGAATCTCTTTTGGAAGAAGTGGCTGAGACTGTTCATCTGGTGCGATCAACCATGGAATCGGCTTACCGGCTTGATGTTCCCCTGGCAACAGATGCCCGTTGTGGGTCTGATTGGGGTTCTTTGGAAGCGTGGGAGCGTGAAGACGTGAAAAGTGAAACGTGTAGCGTGTAGCGTTCGGTCAGGAGACCTTCACTATCCTTGTGGGGATGGCGAAGGTTTGTAACCGAACAGGGCTGGAGACCTTCACTATCCTTGTGGGGATGGCGAAGGTTTGTAACCGAGCAGGGCTAGAGAGATTTTTCAGCTTAATGGTAAAGAGAGTTAATATTTATGACTGGACAAGAAGACCGTTTTCGCAAAGCACTTGACCGAGGCCATTCTGCCGCCTGGGATCAAGATTGGGGCCGGGCCGCAACTTATTACCAGCAGGCTCTGGATGAACGCCCCCATGACGTGAAGGCTTTGACCAGCCTGGCCTTAGCCTTATATGAAATGCGCGAGTATGCAGAAGCCCTCGAATATTACTCCCGGGCCGCGGAATTATCACCGGAAGACCCCGTTGCCTTCGAAAAGAAGGCCGTTTTACAAGAACGTCTTGGAGAGGGTAAAAAAGCGGCTGCCTCAGCAACTCAGGCGGCTGAATTATATCTAAAGCGGCAGGATGTCAAAAAGGCTATTGAAAATTGGAGTCGAGCGGTAGGAGCACATCCTGAACACTTGCGTGCTCATGCCCGATTAGCGGTTGTGTACGAGCAATTAGGTCAAAAATCAAAAGCTGCTAGCGAATACCTGATTGTGGCTAGCTTGTTGCAGCATACTGGTAAAAAGAGACAAGGGCAGCAAGCCATTGAACGGGCTATGAAGGTTGCCCCCGAACATGAGAAGGTAAAGCGGGCTGTGAGTATGCTGCGACAAGGAATTATGCTGCCTAAGCCGGCCCGTCCCCATGGAGGGACAAGTCCTTTTACAGAAGAAAGAATTCCTCAACTAGAAGCTTCCTCAGAGAAAGAAGAAAAAGAGGCTGAAGCTTCTCCCATTGAAGAGACGCGGCAGTTAGCGCTTTCTATTTTGGCTCAAGTTATTTTCGAAGATAGTGAAGATGATAGCTCACACCGGGAAGATAGAGATTTATCGAAAATTCTAAGTGGAAGTGGAGGGGTGTATTCCAAGAAAGGTGCTCACACTCGCTTGCTCATGCACGTTAGCCAAGCCATTCAACTCCAGACGCAAAGGAATTTCCAACAAGCTGCCGAAGAACTCAGGGGAGCCATTAGCGCGGGGCTGGATCACCCGGCTGCGCATTATAATTTGGGGTATTTATACCTGGAATCAGATCAAGTAGGAAGCGCCTTGAAAAGTCTGCGCAAGGCTGTCACTCATGCAAATTTTGCTTTAGGAACTCGATTGCTTATGGGCCAGGCCCTCCGCAAGAAAGAACGCTGGGCGGAAGCCAGTACAGAATATCTTGAGGCTTTGAAACTGGCAGATGCCAGCATAGTACCGGAAGGTCAGATCATTGACTTGCATCGAATATACGAGCCACTTATTGATGCTCGAAGAACAGAAAAAGATCAAGAGAAACAGGTGCAACTCTGCGACAACATCGAAAATATCTTGCTGCGCTCAAATTGGAAGGAGTATTTAGAGGATATTAGAGAGCAATTCAGCAAGGATAGAGCAGATGAAGAGTTTATTCCCCTGGCAGATGTCTTGTTGGAAACACACAGCAATCAGGTTGTGGATGCACTCACCGATGTCCAGCAATTGGCTCGAAAGGGTCTCTTTGGGGCTGCTATGGAGAAAGCCTTCTATGCTTTGGAACTTGCTCCCCAATATTTGCCTTTGCATACAACAATTGGTGATTTGTTATTGAAAAAAGACCAAGTCCCGGCCGCCATTAGAAAATTTTTGGTAGTCGCGGACGCATATAGAGTTCAAGGAAAGACTGAGCGAGCCATCTCCACACTCAACAGGGTGGTTGAATTGATTCCCATGGACATTGACGTCCGCCAGCGTTTGATCAACTTGCTAGTTGACTATGGCCGCGTTAATCAAGCCATCGAAGAGTATGTTAGTTTGGCTGAAGTGTATTACAGTTTAGCAGAGCTTGACAATGCACGGGAATCCTACGCAAAGGCTTCGGGGTTGGTGGAAAAATACCACAAAGAAGCGGATTGGCAAGCGCGAATTCTGCATCGTTTGGCCGATATTGATACCCAGCGACTTGAGTGGAAATCAGCTCTTGAGATATTCGAGCGAATTTGCACCTCGTACCCCGGGGATGAGAAAGCCTATCTGAATGTTATCACCTTACATCATCGCTTAGGGGAAGATGATCGAACGGAAAGTGCATTGGAACGCTACGTTAAGCATTTGGAAAGCAAATCCGAATATGCTCATATCGTAGAATTCTTAGAAACATTGCGGGAGGAAATGCCCCAGAAAATCACCCTTCGGCGGCGTTTGGCCTCGGCCTATGAAAACCAGGGGCGGATAGAAGAAGCCATTGCTGAACTTGATACTTTAGGGGAATTATTACTAGATGCGGGACAAAATGCTCAGGCTAGTGAAGCAATTTCCAAGATCATTGATTTACGTCCCCCAAACGTGGAACAATACCAACAACTGCTCGCTCAAATGCGTGACTGAAGGAGCACCCTCACCAAATATGAAAAGATGCTCCGGTCTGTTTTTCTAGGCCGTTGAATTTCACATGGATGATGACTTCGGCGACCCCTATGCGATGAGTCGAAATCAGGATTGGAGAGGTGATGACTATTCCCTTTAAATCAGTTATTTGCCTCGACAGGGCAATTTCTTGACCGTCAGGGAGAATGACTAAACCTGTAACTTCGGCCCCCTCGACCGGCTGGGAATATTGGTCTTGGACAATGATGTAAATTATCTGGCGCCCTGATTTAGGAAGGAGAGGCTGTTGGGGAAAGGCATGGATTTTCAGCGTTTGGGGAGCCAACTGGGGGATAAAGTCCGCAGGTTCTAAGAGTTCGGGATATTCCCCTCGGATGAGAAAATAACTCAACCCCAGATTAGAAAGCACAACTTGGTGCCCGGGAGGATTCTCGGGATGCCATTCGAAACGGGACCTCTGGAAATATTGCACAATTCG
>DAOUWT010000194.1 GCA_030666985.1 Chloroflexota bacterium | reverse complement strand
GTCGAACGAGGAGAAATCTTTTCCTCACCGCCAAGATTCCTCGCTGCGCTTCCGAATGACACGAGGAGGAAGGTGATTCAGAATGACAAATATAAAAACAAACATGACCAAAATACCCCCACTCTCATCAAATAAACTCTACCTGGACTACCTCTCCGGCGCGGGGACGGCATCCAAATACTTCACCCACGGCTCCTTAGACTTCACAAACGCATTCGAGTCTCGCAGGCAGCACACCTATCCCCGCCGGGAACTTGCCCGCACCCTGGCCGAATACAACGCCAGTATAGGAGCGCATCCCAGCGCCATAGAAAACGCCCACGCTCTAGCCGACCCCGCCACCTTTTGCGCCATCACCGGGCAGCAAGCCGGTTTTCTGGGCGGGCCGGCCTACGCTTGCTACAAAATCATCACCACCATCCGGCTGGCGCAGCATCTCCAAAAAACGCTCGGCAAGCGGGTCATTCCCATCTTTTGGCTGGCCAGCGAAGACCACGATTTCGGCGAGATCAACCGGGCCCATTTCCCCAAGCCCGACGGCGAGGTGGGCGAGGTCAAGTTCGCCTGGGAGCAGGCCGGACGCCCCATTGCAGACTTGCCCATCACCGAAAACGTGCAACGCGCTTACGCCGCATATTTCGAGAACATTCCCCCCGGCCCCGCCAAAGAAATTTTCGCCCCTCAACCTGGGGAGGATTATTCCCCCTGGCAGGCCCGCGTTTGGGCGCAACTCTTCGCAAATAGCGGCCTGGTGATCGTGGAGCCGCACATCCTGCGCCCGCTGGCCTCGAACTTTTTCGAATCCGTTTTGGGGGATGGGGGGGAGATTGTGCGCCGCCTGGGCGTGGTGGCTGGCCGGTTGGCGGATGCAGGCTACACCCCCGCCCTGGACGCTGACCGCGTGGGGAGGCTCTACACCTTTAGGGAGGATGGCCGCCGGGTGCGGGTGGGTGACACCCCTCCCCAGGATGCGGGTGACGCCTCCCTGGAGCGTTACTCCACCGGTGTGGCGTTGCGCCCCCTCCTGGCCGATTCCCTCCTCCCCAGCGTTGCCAGCGTCCTCGGCCCGGGAGAGCTTGCCTACCATGCCATGCTCAAACCTCTCTACGAACTCTTTAATCTGCCGCAGCCTGTTTACTATCCCCGCAAAAGTTACACGGTCGTCGCCGAGAGTGAGGCGGAGCGCATGGCCGAGTACCACACCAGCGCAGAGGCCATCCTGACCGGAGGGCTAGACCCCGACGCTGTCTTCCGCCGCCTGATGCCAGAAGCCGAAGCCGAGGATGGTTTCAGCGCGGCGCGTCAAAAAGTGGAGGAGGCTTTCGCTCCCCTGCGGGCTTATGTGGAGGAGATTGACCCGAATTTGGGCAAAGGTTGGAAATATGGCCTATCGAACGCGCTGAGGGGATTGGATAACCTGGAGGGTGGAGCCGTAAAGGCACGCATGAGCCAGTTGGGTTTCTCGCGGGGAGAGCTGCGGCGGTTGAGCAACTCCCTGCTGCCCAGAGACCGTCCTCAGGAACGGGTTTTCCCTCTGCCGTATTTTCTAAACCGCTACGGAATGGAGTTTATAGACGCTATTTTTTCTACCGGCGAGATAGATGATTTTTCGCATCATATTATTACTTTGGAGGATCAGGAACCGCGTTGCTCCGAGCAACGCGGTTCCTGACTGAGAAGATATTTTTGGAGGGTAAAAAATGACAAACGTTGACGTAATGGCCTTTGGCGCTCACCCGGACGATATCGAAATAACCTGCGGGGGAACGTTGATCAAGTTGGTGGACGCGGGACATTCTGTGGTGCTAGTTGACATGGTGCAGGGCGAGATGGGAACGCGGGGCACGGTCGAAACTCGTCAGGCGGAGGCGGCGACAGCGTCTAAAATCATCGGCGCGGCGGCGCGTGAAAACCTGGGGCTTGAAGATGGCAATTTGCACACCAGCAAGGAATCTAAACACCGAGTTGCCAAGGTCATCCGCAAATATCGCCCGCGTTTGGTTTTTATCCCCCACAATGAAGACCGGCATCCCGACCATTATCACGCCAGCGAAATAGCTTACGAGGGCATCTTTTTAGCAGGACTGACGCGCTACGAAACAGGCCAAGAAAGTTATCGCCCGGCCAAGATACTTTATTATATGAGTTGGTATGAGTTTGAGCCTAGTTTTGTGGTTGACATCACCGAGCAATTTGAACGCAAGATGGAGGCCATTTACGCCTACTCTACCCAGTTCAAGCCGGATGATAATTTTTATAAGCAAACGTGCTTGACCTCAAAGGAATATAATTGGGCACTTGAGCATCGCATGGGTTATTACGGAGCAAAAATTGGCAAAAGGTATGGCGAGGGTTTTCTAATTAAGGGCAAAATGGAAGTTGAGAATCCCTTGGATGTTAAGTTTTCGACGTTTTAGCTCACTAATCCTCTTCAGTGTTGAGTGACACGGAGAAGGCACAGAGAAATGGCTAAGTGAAGCGCAAGAACAGCCCCCCTCAATCCCCCCAAATGCCAAAAACATGGAATTTGGGGGGAAGAAGATAGCCCCTCCTCCAAATTCGACATTTTTTCGTCGCATTTGGGGGAGGATGGGAGGGGGCAGGGCTTTTCAAAAACACTTATACTTGAGTGTCTAAAATATGTATTTTAGTTTAAGGAGCACACAATGCGTATCGGTATCACATGTTATCCACATCACGGGGGAAGCGGAGTTGTAGCCACTGAGTTGGGAAAGCATCTCGCCGGGCATGGGCATGATGTGGCTTTTATCAGTTATTCGACTCCCTTGCGCCTAACAGAGCTTGCTCCGCGTGTCAGCTTTCACGAGGTGGAAATTGTAAGTTATCCCCTGCTCAAGCAATTTCCCTATACCTTGGCTTTGGCTTCTAAAATGGCTGAGGTGGCGCGGATGAAGCAGCTTCAAGTTTTGCACGTCCACTACGCCATCCCCTTTGCGGCGGCGGCTCTGCTTGCCAAGCAGATTGTGCCAGAATTGAACCTGAAGGTCGTCACCACTCTGCACGGGACAGATATAACCCTGGTCGGCAGAAACCCCTCTTTTCGGTCTATAACGGCCATGACAATTGAAAATAGTGATGCTGTTACCGCTGTATCTAAGTTTCTAAAAGAAGAGACATACCGAGAATTCTCGGTGAAAAAAGAAATTGACCTTATCTATAATTTCATTGACCCAGATAGGCACGCACCTGTGTGTACTAATTGTGTTTCCCCGCTTAATTGTCCAGATCAATTTACGTTGATGCACATCTCTAATTTTCGCCCAGTCAAGCGTGTGACCGATGTCATCAGAATTTTTGCACGCTTTACAGAAAAGAAGAACGCGCGTTTAGTTATGATGGGTGACGGCCCTGATGCCAGCACAGCTTGCCGCCTAGCTGAAGATTTAGGGGTGCGAGACCAAGTCGAATTTGTGGGGGTTGTGAATAATGTGATTCCGTTCTTGGAGGAGACGAATTTATTATTACTCCCTAGCGAGACAGAGAGTTTCGGATTGGTGGCCCTGGAGGCCATGGCCAGTGGCGTGCCAGTGGTTGCCAGCGACGTTGGAGGACTTTCAGAGGTGGTAGAGCACGGCATGACCGGATTCCTTGCCCCGGTGGGAGATGTGGCGGCAATGACGGAATACGCCCTCGAAATTTTAGATGATTGCTCCTCGTGCCGCAAATTTGCCAGAGCAGCCCGCAAACGAGCCGTGGAGCTTTTTGACTACCATGATATTGTCCCCCAGTATGAGGCGGTTTATGAGCGGGTGTTGGGGTGAAGGGATATTGGATATTGGGTATTGGATTTTGGAAGTTGGAAAGTGGGTTAATGATAAATTGTAAGTCGCGAATTGTGAATGGGGAAGGGGGAGAAGTCTACCTGAACCTGGGTTAGGTTGTGCTACTCATCAACGTGTCACGAACTTCAATGGCAAGCTCTAATTTATCCGTAGAAAATTGATCTATCCCTTTAGATATTGCCACTTTCATCTCGTCCATATCTTCAAGATTGGCTCCATGCACAATGAAGTTGTGTTCATGTAAATTTTCGATGAACTTTCTCTCGATCAATTGATGAGGAATATGTACCACCTGGGCATCTACTAACCTCATCCAATCTATAATATGCTGTTGCCCCAGTGCGGCATCCATCCAACCAGGATATGAATTAAAGAAAATACCGCTACGAAGCCCAACGTTAATTTTCTTCACGTAGTGCAACAACGGAATATGGGGAGAGGTTATTTCAATGTCATTGGCAACCCCAAACCGGTTGATTTCACCTATCACTTTCTCTAGAAATGGCAGCGTAGGACATCGGAGTTCAATTTCAAAACGAGTTTTTCCTTTGCCTATATCGAGAACATTGCTTAACGTGGGCATTTTCTCGTTTTTGAAGTCTTCGCTAAACCAGCCCCCGATGTCTAATGCTTGTAATTCTGCTAGAGAATAATCGCCAATGAAACCACGGCCATTTTCTGTACGCCCAAGATAATAATCATGGTGAACTACCAATTGATTATCTTTGGTGAGATGAACATCAAACTCGATAGCATCAGCGCCTTTTGCAACTGCGCTAGCAAAAGCTGGGATCAAGTTTTCTGGAGCGAATTGGCTATCACCACGGTGAGCTATCACTAGAGTTTTTGGCATGTAGTTTTCCCAAATTCAGTTCGATGTTTCTCAAGACGTTCCCATTCTTGAGAGGCGGGTTGATCATAGAATGACTCAACTTCCATCATGCATCTTCTCCTTTTAGGGGATGTCCACAAATAACTTCCTGGGCGATGAAAAGTACAGTTAATAATGGACAATTCCTTAGTTCTGGTGGTTCCCGTGGAATCCGGTCAATGTTTGTGCAACCAGACAGCATTTTCTCTACCTGAAGTATAAACTATTTTCAACAAAACCGTCAAGCAACTGGAAAGGTGTCCCCAGGGTGATCTCATTTTTGACATCAAACGTATAGTGAAGGTGTTCGCGTAGCACACGGTGCATGGTGTGTACCCATTCGGTATGCACCCATTTGGTGTAGCCTCACGGTGTGCGCCCTTGGCGGGGCTGCCTCACCGAACGCCACCACTCGGTTGCAAACCTTCGCTATCACATGAATACATGTTGATAATTTCCATATACGATTGCCCTGGGGGCAGGTTATCCTCCCTTGACAAAAAATTAGACATCACATAAAATACTTTTAGCCTTGCCTAAATAGTTAGTTTGGTCAATTTAATGAACACTACCCACTCGAACACAGTTGAAGATTACCTGAAAACAATTTATATCCTAACCATGGACGGCGAACGGGCCGGGACGGGACAAATCGCCAAGAAATTGGAGGTCGCTC
>DAOUWT010000045.1 GCA_030666985.1 Chloroflexota bacterium | reverse complement strand
CCCCCCTGGGGGTGGGGGACTTTTCGCACCCACAAAGCGTTCGCTCAGAGTAACATGTCTCGTTTTTTTTGCCAAGGGGGAGGCAGGGTTAACTCCCCACGTTTCAAGAAAGGGGAAAAAAAAGCCACCTCCCCGCCTCTCTGCTCCCTTATTTAGCAATTACCTAATCATCCATCCCCTAATCTTCTGGCGGGGCGGGAATGAAGCCTTCTTTCTTCATCATTTCTGTCAAACCCCGGGAACGCTTGATAACTTCCGTAGCGTGCTCGAAAAGCTCATCGTAGGTTTTCTCAAGCAGAGCCACGCCCTGCTCCTGAGCCATCATGCCCACGGCAGCCGCCTCGCGGGGGAAGACCTCCCAATCGTCCATGGTGGGAAGAAGATGCTCTTCATCCAGTTTGTCGCCGATTTGGTCAGCCAAAGCCTCCGCAGCGGCAAAGCACATTTCGTCGGTGATGGTGGTGGCCCGCACATCCAGCGTGCCCCGGAAAATACCCGGGAACCCAAGGGAGTTGTTGACCTGGTTGGGGAAGTCGGAACGCCCGGTAGAAACGATGCGCGCCCCGGCTTCTTTTGCCTCCCAGGGCCAAATCTCCGGAATAGGATTAGCGCAGGAAAACACGATAGCGTCATCGTTCATCTTCTCGATCCAGGCAGGTTTTATCGTACCGGGGCCAGGTTTTGAAAGGGCAATGACGACATCTACGCCTTCTAGTGCCTCAGGGATACCTCCCTGACGGCCTTCTTTGTTCGTTGTCTCGCAGAGATGCCATTTTTGGGGATAAGTGGCCTTTTTGGCTTCCAGGTCTTCACGGTGCAATCCAAGAATGCCTTTGCTATCTGCCATGAAGCATTTCGCCGGATCAACGCCCCAGGCAAAGATCAGACGTGAAATTGCCACATTGGAAGCTCCTGCCCCAACGAAGGCAATCTGAATATCTTCTTTTTTCTTCCCGACTACCTTGAGAGCGTTCATCAACCCGGCCAAAGTAACGGTAGCTGTCCCCTGCTGGTCATCGTGCCACACAGGAATTTCACATTTCTCGCGCAACTCGTCTAAAATCCTAAAGCATTTTGGCTGCGAAATATCTTCTAAGTTGATGCCGCCAAACGATGGTTGGAGCATCAGCACAGTTTCAATGATCTTGTCAGGGTCTTTGGTGTCCAGCATAATGGCAACCGCGTCTACGCCGCCAAGGTATTTGAACAATAAAGCTTTGCCTTCCATAACCGGCAAGCCCGCCTTGGCGCCAATATCGCCCAAGCCCAAAACGCGCGTCCCATCGCTGACTACGGCGATAGTGTTGGCTTTGCTGGTATGTTGGTAGATCATCTCAGGGTTTGCTTCAATATCGCGGCATGGCGCGGCCACCCCCGGCGTGTACCAGATGGCAAAATCGTTAATGTCGCGCACGGTGCACTTGAGCGTCGTTTCCATTTTGCCCTTATAAAAGGGATGTAATTTCAGGGCATCGGCAGCGGGTTTTTTAGCCTTGGCAAGTAGTTCTTCAATATTGATTTCTTCAGGTGACATATTAGCCTCCGTATAAAGGTGTAAGGTAAACATTGGTAACTTGTTTGATTATACAAGGATTAAAGTTCAGCGAATGCTTTTTTAGGGAGGTGCTTTCATTTATCATTTGTTTTTGTGCTTTTTAGCATATCGAGAGCATGTGGCATGTGGAGGATTGGGAGATGCGCCCACGCGGGGCGTTCCGCCTGGGGTTAGGGATCGGCTGCAGCGGGGCGTCCCCCAGCCCTGGGGGTAGGGTTTACGCTCCAGGCTGCGTTCCCCCTATCCCCTGGGCCGGTCCCACTCCCCCAGGTAGGGCGCAGTCCCTGAAGCTCAACGACGAGGCCTTGATTCCCTATCCCCTCCCAGGCAGCTCCCTATAATCCCCCAAACAAAAAAGCTGCGGAATTTTAGGCCCGCAGCTTTTTTGAATTCCGCAGGTGCAACGCACCTGTTTCTTAGTTCTCCAGGTAAGAGTCAGCGTAAATGACTTTGTTGAGCAGAACTTGAACAGTTTTCCAGATGGCGACTTGCTCAGGGTCGTCCATGTCTACATCGTCTTTGTTCAATTCGCCCATGGCTTCTGTTTTATCGTGCAGGGTCAGGTATAAACGACCAACGGGGGTGCTGTCATCCCGTTCTTCGACAATGCGAATGACTTCGTTTTGCTTCTCGTCCAAGGGGTCGGCGATCATCATTTCTAGTCCCGCGCCCATGAGCATGACCATGTAAACCCGGTTGAGCAGGGGGCGTTTTGGCTCGGGAACCGAGTTGGAAACGTTGGAGAGACCTACCGAGATGGAGGGGGGCGGATCACCGGCGAATTTTAGGATGCGGACGGCTTCAATAAGCTCAGGGCAGAATTCCTGGCAGCCTGAAACGGTCAATACCAGGGGGTCAATGATCAAGTCTGGAAGTTCCATGCCTACTTCCATAGCGCGGGGAATTAGGTATTCTAAAGCCAGGTTGACGCGGGCTTCAGATTCAATGGGGATGCCGCTTTTTTCTAATGTGAGCGCAACAAGTTGGGCATCATATTTTTTGGCGAGCAGGGGAACTTTTTCAAGGCGTTCAGCCTCGCAAGAAGCCGAGTTGACGATTGGGCGGGCTTTGGTTATCACTTTTAGAGCCGCTTCAATGCCCTGAAGGTTGGTGCTGTCAATGACTAGTGGGACGTCTACCACTTCTTGAACGGCTTTAGTGATCCAAGGGAATATTTCTTCCCATTCATGTTTCTGGCGCCCGAGGTTAAGGTCAACCGCGCTAGCGCCGTGCTCTACCTGTTTGATCGCTAAAGCTTTGAAAAACTCAGCGTCCCGTTCTTTGAGAGCTACTTTGACTTTCGGGGAAATAATGTGGATATTTTCTCCAATGATATACATGGGATTGTCTCCTTAAACTAAAGTAATGATTGTTGCGTGATACGTGATACGTGATGCGTGATGCGTGATACGTGATGCGTGTTGCGTGTTGCGTGTTGCATGAGGTTACGTTTCACGTCCTCACGTTTCACGTCTTCACGTTTCACTCTTCACGTTTTACTCTTTACTTTTCAAAGCTTCTTCTACGGTCGGGAACAAGGCCATATTGGTATGCGGCAAGAACATAGCGGATGTAAAGGCGTCAAAGAAACGATTGTCGGCTGAAAGCTCAATGTAGGTCATTTTGTCAGCAATGCCGGCAATGCGGTTGCGGTCATGGTAATTCAGCAGGGCCAAGTAAGCTCCCTTGAGGGAAGTATTTCCCAAGAATTGGAAACGCTCCCAGGGCATATCTGGCAACAGCCCAATTTGGATTGCTTTTTCTACGTTGATAAATTTCCCAAATCCGCCTCCTATTAATACTTGTTCTACCATTTCTAGGGGAATGCCCACGCTATCGGCCAAAACCGTAAAGCCGGCAAAAATAGCCGCTTTGGTGCGAAGGAGGTTATCAACGTCTACATCTGTGATAATAATGTCTTCGCCAATCTGGGTTTCATCGGCCCAAGCGATCACATACTCTCCGCCGTGGGAACCTTTGCGGGTGCGGGGGGTATCGAGGCTGTGGCAAATGTTGCCGCCTTTGTTGACTATTCCGGTCATCAACATTTCGGCCAAAAGAGAGATCAACGCGCTCCCGCACAAGCCCTTGGGTTTCTCATCTCCAATTACGCGCCAAGTTATATCTAAGGTGTCTTCGTTGATCCACACTTCATCAATGGCTCCGGTGGTAGCTCTCATGCCGTGCAAAACGCCCGCGCCCTCGAATGCGGGGCCAGCCGAGCAGGCACACGTCACCAGCCAATCTCGGTTGCCAAGCACCATTTCGCCATTCGTGCCCACATCCAGGAAGAGGGTCAGTTTTTCGGTGTCATCCATTCCTGAAGACAAGACGCCGGCGGTGATGTCTGCTCCAACGTAACTTGCCACTCCGGGTAAACAATCCACCACCCCTTGAGGGTGGATGTTCAAGCCAAGTTCGGCAGCGTTGAGGATGGGAAGGTGATTCACTACGGTGATAAAAGGAGCCAAGCGAATACTAGAAGCCGGGATTTTCAACAGCAAGTGCATCATGGTGCTGTTGCCGGAAATGGTGGTTTTATAAACTTGGGATGGTTTCGTTCTGGCACGGCGGCAGGCTTTGGTAATCAGGTCATTGATCGTTCCGACCACCAGCTCACGGAGCTTTTCATCCCCGTCTTCTTTGCTGGCAAAAATTATGCGCGAGATAACGTCTTCGCCGCGTGCAATTTGTTGATTGTACTCAGCCGCCTGGCCTTTTACCTCACCGGTCAGCAAGTTGACCAAGACGACTTTTACGGTGGTTGTGCCAATATCAACTGCCGCGCCCCAGAGAGGCTTATCTTTGGAGATACGGCCTTTTTGGATGTCTATGACTTGTGCGAGGCCCTCTGCAGAATTCTCTCTGTTGATGAACGTGGTAATTTCCCATTCACTACCGCGCAGTATGGTTGGCAAGTTTAACAAGAGCGGCAAACTTATCTGCGCATCCGCCAGGTCTGTTGCTTTGAGCAAGGCTGTTTTGAGACGGGCCCAGTCGCTGGTTTGGTCTTCCATATTTGGCGGCGAGAGGGTCAACGGGATACGCTGGATGTACTGAGCTTCACAGCAATCGTAACCGTCCGGGATAGCCACTTCGGAGGCAGATTGCCCGGTCGTCAGGCGTTCTTGGATTTGATCCTGCAGCGGAATGACAACCGTGAGGTCGCCTTCGATGACTGTCTGACATGCTAAAGCGTAGCCTTGTTCTACGTCTTCTGCCGCCAGACGCATGGTGCTGCGACGCCGCACCTTCCCAGACGTGACTTGAACCGCACACTGCCCGCAGCGACCCTGCCCACCGCACGGCTGACCAATCTCGATCCCGGCTTTCTGGGCCGCGTCAGTAATGAGGGTTCCGCCGGGAACCTCCACCGGTTCAGTCGCTATATCGAATTTTACGGTGTAGGTAGTGGGCATAGGTTGGTGGGTTGGTGGGTTGGTAGGTTGGGGGTTGGTATATCGGTAAATTGGTAGATTGGGGATTGGTAGGTTGGGGATTGATAGGTTGGGGATTGGTATATTGGTACGTTGGTAGATTGGTGCTTCCCAATTTACCAATATACCAGTTTTACCAATTTACCAGTCTACCAGTTTTACCAATCTACCAATCTACTATTTTCCCAATATACCAGTTTCCCAGTCTACCAACTACAAAACTTCTTTAAGATAGGACGGTATATCAACGGCTTCTTTCGGGCCGACTTTGACTTCCCAATCGGGTAATTCTTCTTCTAGCTCGCCGGATAAAACTGCGGTGTGACCGGGGAGGACAATGCGTTTTTTGGTAACTTTGTCGGGAGCGCCAAAACGTTTGGCGTCTTTGGCAATCAGTTCCGCGTCAAATTTGCCAGCCGCCCAGGCGGTGAGAACGCTCATGCCTTCCGAGTCGGTCACTAAGAGCCAGACCGGGATGCCCATGCTCTCGACTTCGTTGGCAACACTAAAGTAAGTGATACTGAAGTTAGTGGTGACCAAGAAGGGATCCTCGGGGCCGGGGTCGTTAAGCTCATAGATACCCGGAGTAACCTGGATAGGTTCTTGGGGATTGGTATAGATGTTGGCACGCAGCACCAGCAGGGCATAAGCCGTGGCCTTATCAAAGTTATCTAGGACAATAAAGCTGCTATATTTACCAATGGCCTGCATTGCAAGCGAGACTTCGCGGACAGGATCGCCGACATCGCCGGGGAAGTTGATGATGGGGAATCCGAGCGGGCGATATGTCTCTTGGATGGCCATCCGCCGGATTGTGGTATTGGTGGTCAGGGTTCCCAACATGCTGCGCTGGGTGGGGGCGAGGACGAAATCCTTTAGGCCCGCGTCACCCAATTTTTCTACCAAGTCCACCATTTCATCTACGTTATCGGCAGCTACCGAGAGGGGGAGGTCATGTTCTTTGGCTAACTCAGCCATTTCCTGCCAATTTTCGGTCGTGGCATGGCAAAGCAAGGGGGTATCGTCATCAGCCAGCTTTTCGAGGCCGGCTTTCAACTCACCCGCAGAGCCAATTAGGATCAGCGGCAATTTTGTGGTTTCGCGGACAGCCTCAACTGCCGCGCCAAAATCTCCGCCGCTCGCCTGAACAGCAATGCCGCCCATAGATAAATCCATGCCAACGTAGTCTACGACATACTCGTCAACAGGCTTTACCTTGGCTTTGATTTCATCTGCGGATTGGGTATCATAAACGCGAATGAATAACCCGGGGGGGCTGAAAAACCTCTTTTTGTGGCGGAAAAGGACAACCTCGTTGCCGCCTTTCACTTCGCGCCCGTTCGATTTGATAGTGATCGGGCGGACAGGGGGCGCGGCGGCCTCAGCCAGTTTTGCTCGTGCTTCTTCGCTGACATCGGGGCATAGGTCCAAAGAAACTTGCTTGGCAGCCAGTTTCATGGCAAATGCTAAACAAGTAGGAAATCCGCATTCCTTACAATTTGTTTTAGGCAATAGTTGATAAATCTGAATTCCTGATAGAGCCATATTTTTTTTCTCCATTTTTCGGATATCATCTCGAGAAATCGGAGCGAGGCTGAGACCTCCGAGATTTTTGTAGTACAAACCTCGGAGGTCTGGCCCCTTTTTTTGAGATGATACAACTTTTCACGCATCACGCTTCACGCATCACGCATCACGCTTCACGCATCACGCTTCACGCTTCACGCTTCACGTTTCACGTTTTACGTTTTACGTTTTATTTTCCCATTAAATCTTCGATTGCTTCTTTGGTTCGTTTAACACTTTCGGGGTGACGCAAAACGAGCAAATTGGCGCCAGATTCCACAAGCATGATAGATGTGGCTGTCTCCCAGGCCAGAGCGCGGGTCTCCCAATCTCCCCAAGCTTCAGGAACACCGTCGCTGACCTTGGATTCTTTGGCTTTCCAGCATTCTTCGCCTGGGGTAACCAACATCGGGAGCTGGGTCATTTTGTCATCCTGAAGGGCTGCGATCCGCAAACGTTCCATGACCGAGTAACCGTACTCGAAGCCATAGCCCAGAGCGCCCGTGGTGGGATCCATCACGACGTTATCGAGTGACAGGCCCATATCGCTGATGAGGATATTGAGCTGTTTAGCCAAGTTGACATCCATGGCGGTGCGGGCGACTATTAACTGTCCATCCGCCATAGCGGAGGCGACAATTGTGCGGTAATTTTTCTCTTCGCAGACGCCTAGTAAGAGGCGCTCGCCCTTGAACTTGTTGGAGATTTCTACCAGCAGTTCGTTGTCGGGGTCTGGCTGCCCAGGCCCAAAGACGACCAGCGGTAGGCCGCTAGCTTTGAGGACTTTATCTACAGCTTGAACGGCTTGTTCTTTTGTAGTGGGGTTGCCATCGGCATCGGTGAGGGAGAGTTTTAGGTACAAGACTTCTGCGCCGGCTTTCTCGGCTGCTTTAGCCCACTCTCCGGGGTCATTCATTACGTCACCCCACACATCTACCAGCAAACCAGACCAATCATCAGGACGGCGGTCAACGATTTCAATGGCAATGACCGGTTTGCGCGGGATTTTGCCCTCGAAGTGCATATAAGGCATAGCCGTTTCGCCGCCAATGGTGACTGTGTGAGAGCGAGTTCCACCGTCGGCTGCGGTTGCGCCGAGGGTTATTTCCCGCACATTTCCATCCCAGTTTTCTTGGGCGATTTTCGTTTTGGATTGCCCGTCAAACCAGGCTTTATCGGGTTCTAGCTCCACAACAGGTTCTTCAGGTTCTACGACCTGTTTGGGGGCAGATGGGGGAACGGCGGGGATGGCCGGGGACTGGTATCCCGTCAGGTCAAGGCCGTCCAGTCCCCCTAGCTCCGCCAGGGCGGCGGCTAAAGCACGCCGCAGCATGTTGACAGCGTTCTCGGCGCGGCCCGCGGGGATTCCGCTGGGGGGCGGGGCAACCGCCAGGGGAGCGGCTTCCGCCTCGGGTTCAGGTTCCGCTTCGGGTTCGGGCTTTTCCTCCCCCACCCGATCAATCACCGCTTCTGCCTGAGCAATAACATCTTGCTCTGCTGGAGTTTCTTCAATGTCCAGCTCTTTTTCTTCGCGCTGCATGGTTCCCATGCCCAAAACGGGATGGTCTTTGGCTTTCACCCATTCCTGAAGCTCTTCTACGGTGATGACGCTTTCGCCATCCGCGATGCGGTCTATCAGGTCGGGAATACCTTCCCGCTCGGCGATCACTTGGAATTCCATTGTCATAGAATCTTTTAGGTTCTTGCTCATCCAGACAACGCGTTTGAAGCCGCCATCGGCGGAGATGAATTTAGGGCTGAGCATGTAGTATTTTCCGATGCCCATCACGCCCGGGGTCTGGACGCCGCCGCCGGCCATGCCGGCCAGGGTGCTGAATTTCATTCCCATGGGGGTCATGCCGGTATCTTCACGGCTGACCACAATTACGCCTTCTACCTCAGGGATGTACATGAGGATGGCCTCGAAGCATCCGCAGGCCGTCATGGGGTTTTCCATGATTGAGTACATGGAGACTTTCTCGACAACGCCATGGGAGGCTGATTTGGTGTAGTCTATGGTGCCTTGCCAATAACCTACTTCTTCATCGTAGCATGTGCCAAGGGCGATGGGTTGGTTAGGGCCGGTGGGATCAATGCTGTTGGAGGCCTTGCAGTCCAGCCAGTTATAGGCTCCACATAAGCCCAAACGTTCGGGGCTGACCACGCAAACGTGATCGGGAGCAAAGCTCTGGCAAAGAGTACAAGAATAGAAAACATCTACCGCGTTGTCGGTCATATCAGCTAGACGTTTGTTGCGGTAGTCGTAGGATTCACGGGCTTTTTCTAGCCAGGTTTCCATTTCTTCTTTGCCGGTGTAGATTGTGACTTGGACTTTGTCCAAGACCGCTCCGAAATCGGCGTGGAGACGGGCGTGGATGATTTTCCCAAAGTCCTCAAGGGCAAAGCCTTTTTCAGCAGCCCCTTTGGAGATGCGTATCCAAACAATGTCACGTTGCCCAATGTGCTGAATGCCAGAGGCGCCGTTCACAAAATCGTGGATTTGGCGTTCCAGGACAGGCTCGAAGTCTTCTTCCATTTCACGCCCGGCTACTTGAACGACCACGCCCATATCCATAGACTCGCCAACTTCCACATCATCGAAATTGGGACCAACGACTTCAACTTTGCCATCTACGATCTTATCCATGTCGGTCATGAATAAATATTCGAAGGAGCGGGAGCCTTTTCCACCAAACTCAATGCGCATATCCGCCCGCCGCACGACCTCGCCCTCGAAGGCTGAGCCGTAAGGAACGGGGACAGGAACATCGGTGATCTTGATTTTTACGCCCCGCACTTCGATACATCTCTGAACCAGCTTCTCGGCACGCTCCATATCATCTGCGCCCTCGATTTCATCGAAGGGCATAGAGACAACATGCTCGTAAGTGGTTATGCCGGTGGGTAAAATTTCGGGGATGATAGTATCAGCGATCACCGGGAAGCCATAGTTGAGCACTCCCGCGGCGGCGGCGTACTTGAGGTCATCCACTTCACCCAGGGCCAGCGCGAAGGCGAAAACGCGATCACGGTTGTATTCCAGGATTTCACGGGCCTGGCCTATCTTGAGACCGCCAAAGGTCAGCGCAGAGCGGGTGGCAAAGCCAGCCGCGTAGATAGCGCTGATGGAATCGGTGCCGAAGGGGATGGTGTAGGTATCGTATCCCAATTCAACGCCCTCTTCCCGGAGCTGGTCAATGATGCTGCGTCCGTTGACGTTGCCTGAAATGAAAACCAAGATATTGCGTCGTTGGAGTTCACGTACGATCTTGACGGCTACCTCGTTGGACTTTGCACAGCCAATAATGGCCGCAAAGCCAGGCATACGCCCATCCACCAATTGGATACCCCAAGAGCGGAGTTGGATATCGTCGATGGGGCCGTTCAGGTATCCATCATCGTCCAGGCCTGGATATTCTGTTCCTCCCGCTAATTCCATGCCGGGGGCGGGTTCGGGCTGCAAGCCGTAAACGAAACGAATGGCTTCGATAGTTTCAAGGGCAAACAGGGTAGCCATGCCACAGTCAAGGGTTTCGCCCAGGTAAGGTGTCCACCTTGATTCTGACGGCACAGGGTGCAATAACCCCCGAGAGCGTTGCAAAACTTCTGATAGCTGATCTAATTGAGTGATTTCAAGCCCAAGCATGCCGTAAATGGTTGGCAAGAAATAGGCTGTGTTGGGGAATTCAATTGGTGCATCTGCCCCTTTCTCTGCGATAGCCCTGTGAAGCATCAATTCGGCTTCGGTGACTATAGCGTTAGCACCTCGGATGGCGCGGGTTGCAATATATTTTGACATAGGTTTCTCCTCGTGATGCGTGACGAGCAATGCGCGAAATGCAAAGAGTGCCCAGTTTCACGCTTCACTCATTAATCTCATGCGACTGGCACACCGTATAGGGATTCTCGCTTTTCTGCCAGTGGAAGTTCTTCGAATGCTAACATGCGGGCATCGCCACTTTGGCCGAAGCGGGTGGGGTCATATTCTGGCAATCCAAGGGCAGCTCGTTTCTTATCGATATGATCCAGCGAAGCCTTGATGATGTCATCAGGGTCAGCCATGAATTCTATCTTGCCGCCGTAGAGTTTTTCCCATCCTTCACTAATGAATTTGGGCACAATACCGCTTTCGGGAATCCGGTCGGGTTTGCCTTCTACCGGCGACGAGCCGCCGAAGATGACATAAGCCCCGGAGGCCATGCAATAAGTGCCAATGGAGAGAGCCTTTTCGCTCATCCATTCGGGAGCCAGACCTAGGGCGGGAATCTGGTCAATGTCATCGCCCAATCCACCTTCCGCGACCACCTGTGTGAGTATAGTCAGAATACGACTGTTATCTACGCAGGAACCCATGTGCAATACAGGGGGAATTCCACCCGTCTCACAGATCTCACGCAGCCCTGGCCCAACCTGGTCAAGATCGATACCAGCCTCGCCAAGCATCAATCCATCCTTGGCACAGGCAATGGCGCTACAACCGGTCTCGACAATGAGCACATCTTGCTGCAGCAATTCTTTGGTGATATAGGTATGTAAATAGTCATGTTGGTCGCGGGGGTTGTTGCATCCCACTATAGCGGCCACGCCACGAATACGCCCGGACATAATGGCGTCATTAAGCGGGCGTAACGAAGCTCGGAAGGAACCTCCCAGCGCATAGTTGATGTATTCATGGGAGAAACCAGGAACCATTTGTTGGACGGCATCTGGTATCTGTACTTCCCCTCGGTTCTTATAATTGTCGACCCCCCGACGCACTATTTGTTTGGCAATGTCTATAGCATGATGCTCATCAAATTGGATATGCGTGGCGCCTTTGATCTTAACTTTGTCCGAGGTGGTGACGATCTCAGTGTGAAAGTGTTTAGCTATGCCAACAATCGCCTGCATAATGCACTGCACATCCACTACCATAGAATCAACTGCGCCGGTGAGGATGGCTAATTCTTGCTGCAAGAAGTTGCCTGCAACAGGAATGCCCTGGCGCATCAGAATCTCGTTTGCCGTACAACAAATCCCCGAGACATTTATTCCTTCTGCCCCAGTTGCTTTAGCATACTCGATGATTTCTGGATATTGTGTAACGGATACGATCATTTCGCTGAGAGTGGGTTCGTGACCATGCACAACGATGTTGACGTAATCTTCCTTGAGTACGCCCAAGTTAGCATTTCCTAGGACGGGTGCCGGCGTTCCAAACAAGATATCGGAGATGTCGGTAGCGATCATGCTGCCACCCCAGCCATCTCCAACAGCCGTGCGCACAGCGTGCTGCAAGATGTGCTCTGCATCCTGGTCGTCACCGATATGGGTGCGGTGCAGGCATTCTACGATTTCGCGGTCAATGCCGCGCGGCATAACGCCGGTTTTTTCCCATAGCTTTTGACGTTGTTCGGGCGCGCGTTTTGTTGTTATTACTACGCCACTTTGCTGTCCAAATTGGGAGAGATAAAGATCAGCCAGGTCGTCGGCAACCTCCGAAGGTGAGCGCCCCTCGATGGGGATATCATATCCTGCAGCGAGTGTGCGCAGCTTGGCAACATCGCGGATCACATATCCTTCGATTTCACCGTTGGCGACTTCTTTGAGCGTGAAAGCCATACCGCGGCCATGATCGGAGTGAGCCGCGGCTCCAGCCGAGATACCCCGGATCAGGTTGCGGGCCTGGATCGTATCCACTGTGGCGCCGCAAACGCCTGTTTGTCCATCCTTGGTAATTCGGCAAGGCCCCATGCTGCAAATTTTACAGCACATTCCATCAGAACCAATCGGGCAGGCAGCCATATCGTCTGCCCGCGTGAATGCCGTGCCAATATCCAACCCTTCAGCAAAAATCAGCATCTCCTGAGCTGTTGGGTCTATAGTAGCTTCTTGGGGAGTTCGTCTCTTTTTTGCCATCTTATACCTCCTCATTTATAGGCTTCAAAGGTTCCATACCTGGGCAAGGCCATAGAGCGCGTCCCTTGTGGCCAACGCTCTGAGCGAAACCCATCACGTCCAGGGTCTGTTTACTGGCCGTGGAGTGGCGGAAGAGAGATGTATCTACTCTTCCATCTTGATAGGCTGCAATTCCGGTCTCGACAGGAAGTGGCAGTTCCCCAATATAACCAATTTCGTCAAGTTTAGCTACAATCTCCTCTTTCTTGATTTCTTTGGAATTGTAGTCAACTTCGACTACCTGGAATCCGCTGCTGGCATACACTTCTTTCACGCCGTCCAAGCCCAACAAAATGCGTCTGACCTCAAGGACATGATGATCAGCATACATAGCCGGAAGCTCTAAAACAGTTTTCATACACAACTCCTTTGATAAATAAAACTGCATATTAAAAAAGAAGCCACTTAGAGCGGCTGTGCTCACTCTAAGCGTGACTTCTCTTTGTACTTAGGTGATTCTTCTCAAAGCAGGTGGCGGCCCATAACAATTGTTGCCTATGTAACACCACCGGCAAAAAACAAAATAATGTTTCAAGATTATGGTTCACTTTCCGGAATATTTCCGCTTACAAGAGATTAAAAAATCGAAACAAATCGCTATTGGTCACAAAGACCTAAAAACAATTTCCAGCCAAGTATAACAGGATTCTATAATTTTTCTAGTGACTTTATCCACCCTGGCGAGTGTTTAGGTAACATATTACCCATCCGATATGATTCTTCTCACATTGCAGACGTAAACATTCACCCTCCCCTACATATAGCAGGTAAATGTTCATCCCCCTCCCGCAAACGTTCAAGGACATGTCATTCTCGCCGCAGGCGTGCCGTTGGCAAGGGCGGTTTCGCTTTGCTCACGGTGTGCACCCCTTGGGTGTGCCGTAGGCAGCCCGAAGAATCTCCCCATCCAGAGTGGGAGACTCTTCGCTCACACAAAACGTTCGCTTGCCAGAGGCACGCCTCCGGCGAGAGTGACATATCTCGTATTTTTTGCCAGAGGGGAGTGAACGGTTACTATAGCAGACCTCCGAGGTTTTTGGAGTGCAAACCTCGGAGGTCT
>DAOUWT010000211.1 GCA_030666985.1 Chloroflexota bacterium | reverse complement strand
TTGAAGAAATTCAAGGATAATGTGCGGAAACTGACCACACGTTCCCATAATCTCAGTCAGAGAGCTATTCAACGCCTAAATCGGTCTCTTATCGGTTTTGCCCACTACTTCGCTACTCCTTTTAGTCACGTCAAGCGGCAATTTTGCTATCTTGGTCGCGGGAAAGCCGCACGCTGGTAAATATGGGGAATTAACCCCATTGCGACAACGGGGAGGGGGTGGTGTAATGCCACCTCCTTACCCACTGGGTATTAGGATATTGGAAAATATGGAGAATGCAAGAATGGATGTGACAATTGCTCATCAGAAATCTTTGTTTCCAAACCTTACTGCTCTGTTCCCTTCAACACGTTATCAGGGCAGCAAGGCAAAACTGGTGGATTGGATCTGGAAACAAATTAAAGATATTGATTTCTCTACTTGCTTGGATGCTTTCGGAGGAACAGGGGTCGTTGCATACCACTTCAAACACAAAGGAAAACAAGTTACCTATAATGATATTCTGCGGTTCAATTACTATTTTGGAAAAGCATTAATCGAGAATGACCATGTTCAACTTACACCCAACGATGTAAGCGTGCTACTTAAACCTCATCCAGAAATTGATTACTCTAGCTTTGTTCAAGATACTTTTCCAGACATATACTTCACCAATGAAGAAAATCGCTGGATTGACCAAACTATTACAAATATCCGCCAACTTGAAAATCCCTATAAGTTCGCATTGGCTTTTTTTGCACTATCGCAAGCCTGCATTATAAAACGTCCGTATAATTTATTTCACCGCAAAAATTTATACCTGAGACTCGCAGAAGTTGAACGGTCTTTTGGCAATAAAACAACCTGGGACAAACCATTCCCAGAGCTATTTACACAATTTGTAAAAGAAGCTAATCGCTCCATCTATGATAATGGCCAACAGAATCAAGCTTTAAACTGCGATGCAATAGATGTGCCCGGACAATATGATTTAGTCTACATTGACACCCCTTATATTTCGGAAAAAGGTTCCTCAACAGATTATTTTGCCTTCTACCACTTCTTAGAAGGCCTAACCATGTACGATGAATGGGGAGAACACATCAACTACAATACAAAACATCACCGCATGAAAAAAGAAAGTAATCCATGGACAAATAAAAAGCAGATATTACACGCATTTGATCAATTATTCCAAAAATTCAAGGACAGCATTCTGGTTGTATCCTATAGAAGTGATGGGATTCCGACAGAGAGAGAACTTCTTGAATTACTGCAACGCTATAAATCCTCGGTGCGTGTGGAACATTATGGACAATATAAATATGTATTATCTACAAATTCAAAATCTAAAGAAATTCTTTTAATAGGAGAATAGAGAAATGTCACCACACAAAGACACTTTTCAAGAAAAATTACTAGCACACTTTGATGCGTTTTACAAATCTCTCGCAACTGACACTGGCGAATGGGCAGTGAAAGGTTTCATAGACGTTTATCGCAATATTTACACGATTTCAATCGACACTAAGGTTATTTCAAAAATTGTAGAACTCATCCTGTTTCCAATCATTTATCGCTTTGCTCAAGAAAATAACTATCGAGTTGTCTTGGCTGAACATCAAAACTACTACCCTGATATAAGCCTGATTTCACCGGATAATACAAAAATTGCATTAGACTTGAAAAGCACGTACCGCGTTAGCGAGCAATCCGTAAGTGGCTTCACATTAGGAGCTTTTACAGGATATTTCCGAAAGCGAAATTCAACGAAGAACATCGTTTTTCCTTACAGTGATTATGCGGCTCATTTCGTTCTAGGTGTGATTTACAGTAGAAACGAAAATATCGGTGATGAGCGCGAAGTTTACACGCTTGATGATCTTCAAGACATCATTTCTGTAATCCAGGATTTTACATTCTTAGCTCAAGAAAAATGGAAAATTGCCAACGATCACCCCGGAAGCGGAAACACAAAAAATATCGGATCAATAAAGAATATTAACAAGTTAGTGCAAGGAGAAGGCCCCTTTGCCGCTTTGGGGGAAGAAATATTCAATGATTATTGGACGAATTACTTAACCAGAGACATGGCCGAAGCAATCGATTCAGATATTCCGTATCGAAACCTCAGCGAATATTGGGAATGGCGCGAACGCGCTCCAAACAGGTAAAAACACATGACACCTCTCGGTTTTTCCCCCGAAGATGAATACGAAGACACGGTGCGGAGCGGGATCACGGCTACCAAAAATGGGAGCTACCAGATAGCCCGCCGGCTGCTGGAACGCGCCACACGCATGAAAACGGGCGATCCCCGCCCGTGGTTGTGGCTAGCGGAGACGACGGACGATCCCGCTGAAAAACGAGTCTACCTGGAAGAAGCTGTCGCTGCTGAACCCCACAACTCAGCCGCCCGCCGAAGGTTGGCTATCCTCACCGGGAAGATCAACCCTGAAGATTTGCTGCCCGTAGGGGAAGGTATCTCCCCCCACGGGTCAGGCGAACCTATCCCCGCCCAGACGGAAAAAAGCTTCGCCTGCCCGCAATGCGGGGGATATATCCGCTTTGATATCGAAGCCCAGCAAGTGCGGTGCGCTTATTGTGGATACGAGCAAGAATTGGATGGCACAAATGTTGCTGACGCCGCGGAACAGCCGCTTGATTTCGTGCTCCCCACCCGGCGGGGACACCGTTGGGCAGAGTCTCAACGCCAACTAAGCTGCCAACGATGCGGGGCGGTCACTCTCTGGCCGGTGGGACAACGCGCCACGCACTGCCCCTACTGCGGCTCAAGCCAACTCATTGAGACCCAAGAAACCCCTTTCCTTGTAGACCCGCAAGCAATTGGTTTAATAGAAATTGATGAAGAAGAAGCTATCCAGCGCACCAACGCCTGGCTGGGCAAAGGCTGGTTCTCTCCGGATGATTTATCTGCCGAGGCCCAACACACCCGGCTCCATCCCGCGTATTATCCCTTTTGGACATTCGATGGCACCATGGAACTCGCCTGGCATTGTGATGTCCAAGAGAGCGATAACTACAGCGATAATGTCTATTGGGTGAGACGTTCAGGAAGCGAATTTGAGAATTTCGACGATGTCCTCATCCCCGGCAATCAGGGTTTCACCTCCCAAGAAATCGCCGAAATTGTACCTTTCAAATTGAAGGAAGTTGTCGAATTCAAGCCCGAATATGTGGCCGACTGGCCTGCATTGACCTACGACATCCCCCTTGCTAAAGCCAGCCTCTCGGCTCGGAAGCAAGTGGTTAAAGAAGTGCGCAGTGAGCTGCATTACCGGGTACTCCCCCATAAACAAACGCGAAACATAAACACTGGCGCGGTTCACTGGATGGACATGACTTTCAAACACGTACTCCTCCCCCTCTGGGTGGGAAGTTATTGGTATCAGGGGAAAAAGTACCGCGTGCTCGTAAATGGTCAAACGGGAAATGTTAGGGGAGAAAAACCGCGTGACAAGGTGAAAGCGACGGCTATCGCTCTAAGCGTTTTCTTCACGGTCATTGTAATTTTGATCTTTCTTTTCATTTTGGCTGCGGAGCTGGGTTTGCTCTCTCTGTAGCCGGGGTTTCCATACCTCATAGCTTAGTTACCCGACACTTATTTTTTTGGACGCTGATTCACGCTGATTTACAAGATTTTTCAGGTGTTTTCTTTTCAGTTTCCCCTATAATCAGCGGAAATCTGCGTCCCATTTTTAAAAGTGTCGGGTGGCTAGACTCGTGGTCGCTAAACCCAAACCCTAAAGGTCTTTTTTGCAGACCTTTAGGGTTTTTGCTCAAACACCCAAATTCTACGAATCCCGCCTCTGAACAAGTACCACTCCAACAATAACTACCCCCATACCAACAAACTGTATTGCCGCCAGGGTTTCACCCAGGAATACCCAAGCTAAAACCGCCGTCCCTAGCGGGCTGAGGTTGAGGATGATGTTCAGCTCAACGGCTGTCAGCACCTTGAGGGCGTGGTTATAGAAGGTATAGGCCAAAGCGGTGTTGATTATTGCCAAGAAAAGCACAACGCTCCAGCCCTCAATAGCAACATTAGGCCGACCTTCCAGTAGGAGGGCAATCACAAGCAACAGCCCACCTCCAATGCCCAGGGGAATGGCCGTGAGGGTAAGGGTATCTACCTCCCCCGTTCTGGCAACTTCACGCCCCAAAATGCCGAAAGCCGTAAATCCCAGCAATCCCACGCCCACAATCGCTATCCCCAGCGGCTCTCCAACCCGCAATCCAGGCCCAAAGAAAAGCAAGCTCCCAGCCAAAGCAATGGCAATTCCGACTAGTTGGCGCCGAGAAGGTTTTTCCCCGAGCCAGACCACGCCTGCCAGGAGTATAAAAAGGGGCACGAGGGTTAATAAGAATGAGCCGGTGGTGGCAGGAAGGTATTTTAAGCCCCAAAAGAGAGCGGCGTTGCCAATTGTATAGGCGCTGACGCCAATGGTGGCCAATCGCCCCCACAGATAAAGCGGCAAACCATCACCAGGCTTGACTTCCTTTCTTGCCAGGGTCTTCTTGCGCATCATCAAAGGGAGCAATATCAGGAAGGCCGAAAAATACCGCAAACCCGCCAAAGTGAGGGGGCCCATATATTTCAGGCCAATTTTGATTAACACGAATGACGAGGCCCAGGTGATGGCAACCAAGAGGCTTTCGGCGAGGGCGATAGGGCGAGAAGTGTTAGTCATATTTTGTCTGCCACCGAATGAATTCGGCGTCTATAAAACAAAATGCGCTGAAGCGCATTGAGACTGCCGCAGGGGAGCAACCCATTTCAATGGGTTTTGTTTAGGTAGACCATGAATTCATTCATGGGATTTGCGCTGAAGCATAAGGAGGATTCTCACACAACGCACGCGCCTATGTAGCGGTCTTTCAGTTTTTTGCTCAAATCATCTCTAACTGTTTTGACAGCCAGTGGCAAATAGTCCAAAATATCTTGCGCCGTGATACCGTCCTCGCCCAACTTGGCGGCGGCGAGGTCGCCGGAAAGGCCATGTACGAAGAC
>DAOUWT010000191.1 GCA_030666985.1 Chloroflexota bacterium | reverse complement strand
GAAATGGCCGAAACCTGCGTCCCAAAGACGCTTTCGGAAACCTGTCAGGTCTGATTGCGGGAGAACTGAACAGCCCTGGTGCGGGTCGCGAGTCGCGAATGGTCAGCGGTGTTTCCTACCTCCGCAGGCGCGGCCCAACCACAGGACGATTGCTCGTAGCCCACCCTACGATAAGGAAGAGTAATTATTCACTCCCCTCCTGCAAACGTTCAAGGGCATGTCATTCTGAGGGCGTTTTTCCCGAAGAATCTCCTACCCCTACGAGAGGGAGACTCTTCGTTCACAAAAACCGTTCACTCAGAGTGACATATCTTACATTTTTTACCAGAGGGGAGTGAACGGTTGCTAAGGAAGATGCTCCCAAGTTCATGGGACAACTTAGCAGCCTGGGAGCAATATCTGCTCTAGCAGCGACAGGGATGGTTTATTTTTTCGCGGGAGTGCAGGCGGCTGGGGGATAGTAAAGCCTCGCCCCGGCGTGGCGCCAGGCCCCAAGGTTTTTTCCCGCTCAGGCGTGCGTGCCACGCTTGGGGATTGGTCTCACGCCCCCGCGTGGCGCCCTCTCCCCCCCGCGTGGCGCCCTCTCCCCCCCGCGTGGCACCCTCTCCCCCAAAATCCACGGGTTCTGAATAATTACAACTGTTCACTGTTCCTCTCCTCAGTTTCCCAATATACCAAACCTGCTTCGAGTGGTAGAATGCCCGAGGCATTTTCCTGTTGCAGTGTTTTACCTAAAAAGGAAAGGAAACAAATGACAAATTATCATCTAGAACCCCCCAATCATTTCAGCCTCCCGCGCCGGATCAGGCGTTTGGGCGAGTTGGCCTACAACCTTTGGTGGACGTGGAATCCGGACGTTCAACGCTTGTTCAAACGTATTGACAAGGACCTGTGGGAACGGACATCCCATAATCCAATCCAATTTTTGCGCCAGGTGGGACGGGCAAAATTAAATGCCGTTACCCACGACAGCTACTATCTGGACTTCTACGACCGGGCCATACTGGGCTTTGACCGCTATATGAACAACGCTGATACCTGGTATGAGCGCAATAACGGTAGTCCCAAAGAAGAGCTAATAGCTTATTTTTCGACGGAATTTGGCCTTCACGAGACCTTGCCCATCTATGCCGGGGGGTTAGGGATACTCTCTGGCGATCACATCAAAGAAGCCAGCGATTTGGGACTGCCTCTGGCAGCGATAGGGTTCTTGTACACCAGGGGTTATTTCACTCAGAAAATCAGCGAAGATGGCTGGCAAGAGGCTCATTACCTGCGTCTGAAATTCGAAGAATTACCCATCTTTCCCCTTTTAGGTGAAGATGACAGCCTTCTCACCATTTCTGTCCCCTTGCCAGAACGTGCTGTATTAGCCCGCATCTGGCAGATTCAGGTGGGGCGAATTCCCTTATATCTCCTCGATAGCAACGTAGAAGGAAATTCTCCAGAGGATCGGGAATTGACCTCGCGTCTTTATAGCAGCGATTTAGATTTGCGTATTTCTCAGGAAATCATCTTGGGCGTGGGAGGGGTACGCGCCCTTCGTAAATTGGGACATAACCCCGGCGTCTGGCACATGAATGAAGGTCATTCAGCATTTATGGCCTTAGAACGTATGCGCGAATTCGTGAGCGAGGGACACAGTGTTGAAGAAGCGAAAGAACTTGTGAAAAAGGAGACGGTTTTTACCACTCACACCCCGGTCCCGGCCGGCAACGATGAATTCCCTTTATGGCTGATTGACAAATATTTTAGTGAATACATGGATGAACTGGGCTTGGAACGCGAGGATTTCATAAACCTGGCTCGCCATGAAGTTTCGTGGGGAGATACTTTCAGTATGCCCATCTTGGCCATGCGTCTCTCGGAGTTGCGCAACGGGGTTTCTGACCTGCACGGGCATGTGGCACGCGAGATGTGGAACTATCTCTGGCCGGAACGGAAAACAGAGGATGTGCCTATCACCCACATCACGAACGGGATTCACACCGGAACCTGGTTAGCCCGCCGCTTACGGCATTTATACGGGCGTTACTTGGGCCGGGATTGGATGGAACACCTCGACGACCCCGAAGTGTGGGAAACGGTAGACAACATCCCAGACGAAGAGCTGTGGGCCGTGCGCAGGCATCTCAAACGAAAATTAGTCTTTTATATGCGAGAACGCGCCAGGGATCAATGGCTCCATGATGGGGTTCATCCCGTGCAAGTAGTGGCGTCTGGCGCACTCCTGAACCCATACGCGCTAACAATCGGGTTTGCCCGCCGCTTTGCTACTTACAAACGCGCCGACCTGGTGTTGAGCGATTTCGAGCGTTTGTTGAACATCATCAACCGTCCAAACCGGCCTGTGCAGATCATCTTTGCCGGAAAGGCCCACCCGGACGACAATCCCGGAAAATTATTGATCCAGAAAGTATATAGGATGGTCAAAAAAGCTGAGACTGGCGGCCGCCTGGTTTTCTTGGAGGATTATGACATGAACCTGGCCCGGTACCTTGTGCAAGGCGTGGACGTGTGGCTGAACACCCCCCGCCGCCCGAACGAAGCCTCGGGCACCTCTGGGGAGAAAGCAGCCCTGAACGGGGTACTTAACTTTTCGGTCTTGGATGGGTGGTGGCGGGAAGGATACAATGGTCACAACGGTTGGGCAATTGGCGACGAAATAGATTATGATAACCCCCAATTACAAGACCAAATGGACGCGGAGAGCTTGTACGATGTGCTCGAAAACGCGATCATCCCCCTCTACTACGATCGCTCTTCCGGAAATTTGCCCGTGGAGTGGATCGCCCGCATGAAAGAATCCATCCGCACTTTAGCCCCGCAGTTCAGCATGCGCCGCATGGTCAAAGACTACGCCAATAACCTTTATTTCCCCCTGATGGATGGTAAGTGAAACGTGAAGACGTGGTGCGTGAAGGCGTGATGAGTGATGCGTGATGAGTGATGCGTGATCTCACTCGTCACTCCTCACGTTTTACTCATCACGTTTTACTCCTCACGTTTTACGCAAGTCTTGCCGGAGAAAGCATGATAGATATGAGCGATTTTTTCACAGTTCAAATTACACTTCAATCACTATTGAGCGTCCTAATGATATTTGCGCTGCGAGTGGTAAACGTCAGCATAGACACCATTAGAATGCTATTCGTTATGCGGGGACGTAAGGGCCTGGTGTGGATTCTGGGAGTTTTGACTTCTGTAATTTATATAGTAGTCATAGCTTCTGTTTTGCAGCAGACAAATAATATCTTGAGTGTACTCGGCTACGCCACAGGTTACGCGACCGGGAACGTGGTGGGGATGTGGCTGGAAGAGTGTTTAGCGGTGGGATTTGCCGAGGTGCGGATCATCAGCCCCCAGCGTGGGGCCGCCATCCGGGAACGCCTGCGCGATGCGGAATACGCCGTGACAGAGATCCCGGCCCGGGGCAAGGACGGCATGGTCACGGTCTTGAATTGCAGCGTGCGCCGCAAAGAAATAGCAGAGGTGGAAAAAATTGTCCGCGCGGTAGACGCAGAGGCCTTCATCACCGCCGAAGATGTGCGCGCGGTTCAACGTGGTTTTTGGGGGATGGAGAAATAACTAGTAGAAGGGGGAGAATCGGCCTGACGCGCAAGCCAGGTTCGATATACGCTTGCCCACCCGCGGACTGGTGGTCAGCGTTTAGGGCAATAGATAGCCGTCCACGAATTGGGGTCACGAATGCACGAATGGCTGGCCGCGCGGTATTCGTTTATTCGTGTTCTATTCGAGGATGGCCTTGACCGCGCCCGAATAATCGCTATTGTCCCACACAAGCGCAGGTAGATCATGGAACAGTGGCGATTGTCTTAATAATCAACCGTTTGATGTTCCCTCTGCCAATGTACCAATGTACCAGTTTCCCAGTATACCAATCCCCAATCTACAAGTTTCCCAATCCACCAATCCATGGTTTGAAGGTTAGTTTAGCTCTTACGCGCCACATTGGCGGCCACGAGCAGCGGATCCCACACCGGCGAGACGGGCGGGACGTAAGCCAGATCAAGCTCCGCTAACTCTTGAACAGTCATTTCTGTGTGCAGGGCTGCCGCCAGTGCGTTTATGCGAGCACCGGCTCCTTGGTCGCCCACGATCTGTCCGCCTAAGAGACGCCCGCTGCCTTCTTCCACGATCAGCTTGACGTGCATGCGGTTGCAGCCAGGATAGTAGTGAGCACAGCTTTTAGCCTTGATCACCGTAGATGTGGCTTTGTAACCCGCCGCCTGAGCGTCCTTCTCTGCCAGGCCGGTCATGGCGGGGAACAAGTCGAAAACCTTGGTGATGGCCGTGCCCACAATGCCCTGGAATGCCGCCTCTCCGCCGCCTAAATTTGCGCCCGCCACACGCCCTTGTTTGTTGGCCGTGGTCCCCAGGGGGATGTAGGCCCCGCGCCCGGTAACGAGATGGCGGGCCTCGGCGCAATCCCCCGCCGAGAAAACGCCGGGCAGGTTGGTGCACATGCGGGCATCGGTGGCGATGGCCCCCGTCTCCCCCAGGGTCACGCCCGCCGCTTTTGCCAGGGACACGTTGGGCTTCACTCCCAGCGCCAGCAGAACAAGGCCGGCTTTGAAAATCCCCTTTGAGGAAATAACCTGGCGCACTTTTCCCTGGCTATCGCCCTCTATGGACTGCACCTCATCTCCCAACGAGAATTTTATGCCCTTATCCTCGGCTTCTTGTTGGACAAGTTTTGCCATATCGGGATCGAAACGCTTGAGCACCTGGGGAGGCCGCCCCACGACGGTGGTCTTCAACCCACGCGCGTGGAAGCTTTCAGCCATCTCTAAGCCTATGTAACCCGCGCCGACGATCACGGCATGTTGAGGCTGTTCGCGCCGAATGTATTCACGGACAGCGATGCCATCCTCCAACGCCCGCAAGACGAAAACTCCTTCAAGGTCGCCAAGGGAGAAATTGGGTAATACGGTTGCCCTTCCGCCGGTGCTGATGAGCAATTTGTCGTAGTTATCAAATTTATGCTCATTATTATTGAGGTTCTTTACGCCCACGCGGCAATTTTCCGCATCTATCTCGACGGCTTCGTGGCGCAGATGTACTTCGATCCCTCGTTCGGCGAATTGTTCGGGGGTGCGCACGACGAGTTTGTTGTGGTCGTCTATAACGCCAGAGATATAGTACGGCATTCCGCACGACCCATAAGAGACGAATCCGGTTCTTTCGTAAACCACAACCTCCAGATTGGGATTCAGCCGCCGCGCCTTGGAGGCTGCACTCATCCCCGCTGCACATCCCCCGATCACAATCAGTCGTTCACTCATCTTCGAATTCTCCTTTTTTGTGTTTGGCGTGTCTTTCCTGTTATCCCGCAGGCAATAATTCTATCATATTTCTAAGTGCTCAAGTATAATCGGATGGTATAGGGCTGTTCAGTTCTCCCGCAATCAGACCTGACAGGTTTCCGAAAGCGTCTTTGGGACGCAGGTTTCGGCCATTTC
>DAOUWT010000392.1 GCA_030666985.1 Chloroflexota bacterium | reverse complement strand
GGCGAGATTATTTCAACGAGGTCGTCTTCCTCAATCCCTGAGACCTTGAAGGTGATTTCGCGGTTGGCGGCGTCTTCGCCCAGGAATTGCCCGAAGGCGATGAAGTTCCCGCCCGCTTCGGAGATGGCTTTGGTGAGGTTGGCTAGTTCGCCCACTTTTTCGGGAACCAGCACGGTGGCACGAACGCCCGGGTCGCGGGCCCCCATCAGTTCCAGGAAAATCTTGAAAAGGTCGGTTTCGGTAATCACGCCCACGGGCGAATCCCCGCGCATGACGGGCAATCCCCCCACTTTGTTGTCGGCCATGATGCGGGCCGCTTTTTCTATGGTGTCATCTTCGTCAACGGTGATAATGTCTTTGGTCATTACATCCTTCACCTTGATCTCGTTGATGAGGTAATTCATTTCCCAGATGCTCAAGGAAGTCGCCGGAGAGGGGGATGCGTTGAGGATGTCGTAGTTAGAAATGATGCCGACCAGCTTCCCTTTTTCGTTCACGACAGGGAGCCGGCGGATATTTCTATCTCGCATCAGTTTGTGTGCCTCTGGGATGGGGACATTGGCCGTAGTGGTAATGATTGGGCGGGACATTCGTTCGCCGACTAGCATGGTTATCTCCTTTGGGGGGTGTTGGTATATTGGGAAATTGGGAAATTGGTATATTGGGAGACTGGGAAACTGGTATTTTGGCTATGTCTCTGACCAATGTACCAATCTACCAATCTCCAATTTACCACTCTCCAATCCCCAATCTACCAATGTATTATTCCTCCCCAAACGCCGTCAAGATCCGCGCAATATGCTGTGCACCCTTCAGATAAAGGTCAAGGCGGATATTCTCGTTCGGGGCATGGGCATTGGAGCCGGGATGCCCGATCCCGGCTGTCACTACCGGCAGATTCAAATAATGCACAAAGGCATGGTTGGGGCCGGAGCCTCCCCCCATGGGATCAAGTTCCATGGGGATGCCGTAGACCTCTTTGGCGGTATCAACTACGAGTTCCACGAAAGGATCATCGGGGTCGGTGCGGCCTGCCGGCCCGCCGCCCAGGAATTCGATCTCCACATCAGAGAAGCCTTCCGCGTCCAGGTGAGCGCGGAGTTGTTGCACTACTTCAGAGGGAGTCTGCTCCGGTACGAGGCGGAAATCCACTTTGGCTGAGGCCTTGGCGGGGAGAACTGTTTTGGAGCCTTTGCCCTGGTAGCCGGAGGTCAGCCCGCAAATGGTGCAGGTGGGTTCGAAAACCGCTGCCGTACGGAGTTCGAGGCCGCCAGTGAGGCCCTTGAGAAAGTGATCTAATCCATAGCGTTCCTTATATTCTTCGGCTACGGGAGGGAGGGCGGCCAGGAGTTCTTTATCACGCTCCGTGGGGGGAATGATGGGGTCGTAGAAACCGGGAATGCGGATGCGTTCATCTTCGTCTTTGAGGGCGTTCAGGGCCCAAACCAGACGCCAGGCCGCGTTGGGGAAGATTGATCCTCCCAGCCCGGAGTGGACGTCGCTGTTGGCTGTTTCCACGGAAAGCTCCACGTAGCAGATGCCGCGCAGCCCCAGATATTGCATGGGGACGCCCCGGTAATCTACGCCGCCAAATTCCCACACGCAGGCGTCTGCGGCCAGTTCCTCGGTGTGCGCCTTGACGAAGTCCGGGAGGTGGATGCTGCCGATTTCCTCCTCCCCCTCGAGGATGAATTTGACGTTGCAGGGCAATTCCTCGTTTTGTTTGAGGAGGGCGTCGATGGCAAAGAGGCGGCTGACGAAGTGCCCCTTGTCGTCGCTCACGCCCCTGGCGTACATCTTCCCATCCCGCTGTTCCGGCTCGAAGGGCGGGGAATCCCACAAATCGAGAGGCTCGACGGGCTGGACATCGTAGTGATTATAGAAGAGGAGGGTTTTATCGCCCCGGCCTTGACGTTCCGCCAACACCACGGGGAATCCCCCGGTTTCCTTTATCTCCACTGCAAAGCCGCGCTTTTGGAGCATTTGCGCTACCGTCTGGGCGGTTTCCTCCATCCCCCAGGCTTGAGCCGCCACGCTGGGCTGAGCGCAGAGATCCCCAAGCTCGGTCAGGCTTTCTTGGAGATGGGTTTCGAGATATGCGTCTACTTGTTTTAGATTTGTCATAGTTACTCCTGGAATGGTGCAAGTAATCGAGAGCAGGTGCATTGCACTTCACGATTTTAGAAGTGCGTTGCACCTCGTAATCGCTAATTGGCTATTTTCCGGACTCGATGTGCAACGCATCTAAAAACAGATGCAATGCACATCTGAAAGGTTATTTTTGTTTTTCGGCTCTTTGGGAATTCACGGGGTACTCGGTGCGCTCGAGCAGGATGGCCACATCCTGCGGGCGGGGTACG
>DAOUWT010000214.1 GCA_030666985.1 Chloroflexota bacterium | reverse complement strand
GGGGCAGGGGCAAATTTTACCACTAAGACACCAAGTCACTAAATACAGGTAGAAAATTATGATCCGCACACAGATTCAGTTGGAAGAAGAGCAATACAAAAGGCTGAAAGAAATGTCTGAGGAGAAGGGAATCTCTATGGCACACTTAATCCGTGAAAGCGTAGATCAAGTCTTGCAAATTTCAGAAACAGAGAAAATGGACGAGTTACGTCAATTTGCCATCTCAATTGCAGGCAAATATCATGACATAGAGGGAGCAACCGACGTAGCTGAAAACCACGATAAATACTTAGCGGAGATTTACGGAACATGGTAGGTCATAAAACAAGTTTTATATTCAAAATGGAGGTTGAACAACATGATACGCACACAGATTCAATTAGAAGAAGTTCAATATAAAAAATTAAAAGAAATGTCTGTCGAGAGAGAAGTTTCTATGGCTCATTTGATTCGAGAAAGTGTAGCAGCTTATTTAGTGAAAATTAATAAGCCAAGTCCAGAAGAACTTCGGCAGAGAGCTTTGGGAATCATTGGTATTGCCCAAGACATCGAAGGAGCTACCGATGTGGCTGAAAATCACGATCATTATTTAGAGGAAATATACGGACAATGAGTACCTATATCGATACTTCGGCCTTAATTGCCGTCCTTGCCGAAGACGACAAGTTTCATGGACAAGCTAAAGAAATATGGCTTGAATTATTAGAGCAAAAAATATCTCTGATTTGCAACAACTACACACTTGTAGAAACATTTTCTCTTATTCAAAGTCGGTATGGCCTCCACATTCTACGCAAATTTCAAAATCTTGCTGTCCCAGCACTTCAAATTAGCTGGCTTAATGCCGAGGAACACAATATAGCAATAGAAAGTGTTCTACTTGCCAACCGCCGCCGCCTAAGCCTGGTAGATTGTTCCAGTTTCACAACCATGCGCCGCTTGGGGATACAAAAAGTCTTCACCTTCGACAAACACTTCGCAGAGCAAGGCTTCAAGTGCGTGCCGTAGTCATTAGTCTTATAGTCGATAGTCTGATAGTCCCTAGTCCCTGATCCCTAATCCCTAATCCCTGATCCCTAATCCCTAGTCACTGATTCCTAACCCCTAGCCCCCGATACACATCCACATACGCCGCAGCGTTCGTCTGGGGGGCAAATTGACGCGCAATAGCGTCCGGGTCTCCTTGGTAGTCTGCGGGATTGGTGAAAATATCAATCAGGGCTTCGGCCAGGGCATCCGCGTCACCGATGGGGACAACTGCTCCCATGCCCGTCATGCGAGGGGGCTGGCGGACTCCCGGCAAATTGGAGGCTACGGTAGGCGTCCCGTTCATCATGGCCTCAATTTGAACCAAGCCAAAGGTCTCCGTGGAATTCAGGCTGGGAACGACCAAAGCATCCAAGTTGGAGTAAAACGCCGACATTTCCGAGGGAGCCAGGATACCCAAGAATTTCCACTGCCCCCGCGCCTGATATTTTTGAATAGTGGGAAATAAGCGTTCAAAATACTTCTCTTCTCCCAAAACATCTTTATACTGTCCCGCATACAAAACCATAGCGTTGGGATATTGCTCGAAAACTTTCGGCAAAGCGTCCAGCAAAACCTCCACGCCTTTTTCGGAGGCAAAGCGGGTTGCCATGCCCACGAGGGGACCCTTCCCCTCGGGATTATGCTCCCGCTGAAAGGCTTCCACTTCCCCCACGTCGGGGGCGGGGAGGTCTACCGGGGGGAGAATCACCTCCACCTTACCGGCAAAACGCTGCAAATAGGGGGAATGCTCCGCAAAATCCTCCGTGTAGGCCCCTATTTTATGAGTGAATATCCCTGCAAGATAATTCATGACATGAATTATTTGATTCACAACGCGGTTAAATAAGCCAGCAGGGAGTTCAAGGTCACAGTGATAGGTGAGCACCGTGGGCTTGCGCAAGATGCGCCCCAAGAGAGCTAAAGCGCCGGCCTCAAATTGGGGAAGGTGGGCGTGAACGACATCGTGTTCCGAGGCGAGTTTCCAGGCCAGGTATCCAAAAGTGGGCATAATCACACCTTTGCTAATGCGCAGAATGACTGGCGCTCGGACTATCTGCACGCCGTCTCGCATTTCACGGCGGGGGAGATTGTGCTCGAATTGCGAGGTAAGCACGGTTACTTCATGGCCACCCTCGGCCAGAGCTTTTGCCAAGCGCTCTACGTAAATGGTCAGGCCGCTGATGTGGGGTCGGTAGTAGGTGAGGACGGTTAGTATTTTCATGGGGGGATTGGGGGACTAGGGACTAGGGACTAGGGACTGGTGACTAGGAATCGGGGGAGCAGGAATCAGGGGAGCAGGAATCAGGGGATCAGGGTATCAGGGAAGCAGGGAAGGTTTCAGAGGGAGACCAATCTACCAGTCCACCAATATACCAATCCCTAATCTACCAATCAGCCCTGTTTTGGTTGACCCAATCGAATAGGCGGCCAACGCCGGTTTTGACGTTGACTTTCGGTTCCCAGCCTAGTTCGCGTTTGGCTTTGCGGATGTCGGCTATGAAGACGCGCTGGTCGCCGGGACGCCAATCGTCCCAGGTGACGGGGATTTCATGGCCTACCAACTCTTCCAGCAAGGGGCCAAACTCCCGCCAGATTGAAAGAGTGTTGCCCGACCCGCCGCCGACGTTGTACACCTGCCCCTTGGTGGTAGACAGGTTTTCGAGGGCCAGGTCGTAGGCATCCAACAAGTCCTCCACGAACAAGATGTCGCGGACTTGTTTCCCATCCCCGTAAATGGTAATTGGCCGGTCAGTGATGGCCGCGATCACGAGCCAGGCCACCCAGCCCTGGTCTTCAATCCCAAACTGGCGCGGGCCATAAATGCAGCTTTGGCGGAAAACCACCGTGGGCAGGTCGTAAATGCGGTGATAATCACGCACATACTGGTCGCCTGCTCCCTTGGAACACCCGTAGGGAGAATGAAAGTCAAGGGGCTGGGTCTCGGACGCCCCAAAGGGGAGGTCGGGGTAGTAATAGTTGGTCTCGCCCTCTGCCACGGCAACCTCATCCATGCCGCCGTAGACTTTGTTGGTGGATGCATACAAAACGGGCGGATTCCGCTCCGACAGGCGGGCCGCTTCGAGAACGTTGAACGTGCCCTGGGCGTTGATCTCGAAATCCTCGCGGGGATGGAGCACCGAGGTGGTCACCGCCACCTGCGAGGCGAGGTGGACGATGACATCCGCCCGGGCCGCCGCCGAGGTGAGGAGACTCGCGTCCCGGACATCCCCCACGATCAGGTTAACGGCCTCCCCGCCGAACTCCCGGCGGAGCCACGCCAAATTGCGGGGCGCACCCTCCCGGGACAGGTTATCGTAAATGGTCACATCTTCCCCACGCCCCAGCAATCTCGCCACGTAATTGGAGCCGATGAATCCCGCTCCGCCTGTAATTAGATAAGATTTTTTCATAATTCACTTTCCTCCGAAGTTCTTCGGCGATATTCAAATAAGCTCTTGAATGCAATTCCTTCCCGAAAAAGGGCATAGGCGCCAATAAAAGAAGTTATGCTCAAATTGATAGTATGGCTAAGTAGAGCATAAGCTAAGGCCATAGAACTTGGAATATCAAAAATGGTCAAGGCGGCCACAAAACTAGCCTCGTAAATACCCAAGTTCCCTGGCGAGGATGGAACCGCTACGCCCAAGGCAGCCACGCCCAGGGCGAAAACGGCCCATAAAATCTTCGCCTGCGGAATAAAAGCGAGCAGCAATAAATATTGAAAACCCAAAGCCAAAGACCAACTAAGCGCCATCCAGGCAAAGGCGAGGGCAAAACGCCGCCCATCGGCCAGGACACCCAAACCCGACATAGCTCTCTCCAGGCTCTCGTGAACCCGCGCTTGAGCTTTGGGCCAAGGCGTGTTGCGGGTCTCAATCCAATGGGTAAGTTGAGTTTGATAACGCACCATCAAATAAAAAACCGCCAAAGCCGCCAGTACCAAAACGGCAATCAGGAATACCAAGAAGCTGCCTTGCGGAAGTTGGAGGATGAACGGCAACGCGCCCATAAAGAGGCCGACGGCGATTAATAGATCAAAGGCTCGTTCTAGCAAAATGGTGGGGAAAACTTGCCAAAAATCCAGGCCCGAAGGCTTGAGCAAAAAACTTCGCCCAATTTCTCCCATGCGGAAGGGAAGAACGGTGTTGAGAAAATAGCCCGCGTTGACGGTCAGGAATACTTTCCAGAACGGTAACTTCTTGGGAAGAATCATCCGCCAGGCCAGAGAGCGGACGCTGATAGAGCTTAATGAGAGCAGCACCAAGGGAACCAAATACCAATAATCAACTTCTTTCAGGGCGAGGATAGCTTGCCCAGGGTCAATATAATAAAAAACAACGGCCAAAGCCGCTATGCTGATACTTATTCCTAGTCCAACGCGAAAGAGTTCTTTTTTGTTCATAAGCAGGGCATAGTATAACCGATGAGGGGCTGGGGAGATAGGGCGCGGGGGACTAGGAAACGGTGACTAGGAATCAGGGACTAGGGACTAGGGATTAGGGATTAGGGGAGATAGGGAAGCCCAGGTGCGCTGCACTCCGTTTCACGGTGTGCGCCTTCGGCGTGAGTGCATTGCACCTGGGGAGTGGGGGAGGTTAGCCTCATTTCCCCATCACCCCATCCCCTCATTACCCAATCACCTGACTTCCTGGTAAAATTAAACACATACCCCGCTGCTTACCCTAGGAGTTGTCCCATGCGAAAAATCAGCCTATACATAATGCTTGCGCTCATCCTTACCGCCTGCGCGGCCCCTGCGCCAACAGCCACGCCAACCCCAACCGCGACCATTGCTGCTACCGTTACCCCAACGCCGACTCTGACCCCCACACCCACACTGACCCCAACGCCTACTCCAACACCCATCCCCGCCACGCCGGAGTACGAGGGAGAACTACGTTACGACCCCGAAACCCGCGCCTTGAACAATCTCCACGGCACGCCGGTCTTCACCCTCTC
>DAOUWT010000280.1 GCA_030666985.1 Chloroflexota bacterium | reverse complement strand
CCTGTTCCCCTGTTCCCCTGCTCTCCTGATTACCTGATTTCCTGTTCCCCTGTTCCCCTGTTCCCCTGCTCTCCTGATTTCCTGTTCCCCTGTTTTCCTGGTTTCCCACCTGCCATGTCTCCCCCAAATCCACCCCCCAACCTCCTCCCCTACCAGGGACGCTGGGTCGCCCACTTAGACGGCCAAGTAGTTGGGCAAGGAGGGACACCTCAGCAAGCCTTACGGGCTGCAAAAAACGCCCGCCATAAAGAGACGCCGCAAATAACTTACGTGCCAATGCAAAAAAAAATTATCTTCTCTCCCCTCTTCGAGCGTATTCAAGAAATATTAGAACATTCACCTTCCATTTATCTCGTGGGAGGCGCCATCCGCAACACCTTACTTTCTATCCCCATCCACGACTTAGACTTTGTCCTTCCAGTTGATACATTTTCTACGGCCCGAAAAGTAGCCAACCGCCTGGATGGCGCGTTTTTCCCCCTTGATGAAGAGCGCGAAACCGCGCGGGTAATCGTCACCGATAGTCAGGGTCAACGTCAAATCATAGACTTTGCCGCCTTCCGGGGCGACACCCTAGAGGACGACCTTCGGGCGCGAGATTTCACTATTAATGCTATGGCGGTCTCTCTTCAGGAACCCCAGGCTTTGCTAGACCCTCTCAGCGGCGCGGCCGATTTGCATAATGGTCTTTTGCGAAGCTGCTCCGACCACACTTTTCAAGACGACCCTCTTCGTATCCTCCGGGCCGTGCGGCTGGCGGCACAATTCACCCTGCACATTGACCCTCGAACGCGAAAACAAATCCCCAAGGCCGTCCCACACCTCTCTGGCGTTTCGCCCGAACGGCTGCGCGACGAACTTTTCCGCATCCTAGATGGCCCCAAACAATCCACCGCCCTCAAAGCTTTAGATATCCTGGGAGTTTTTCCCACACTTTTCCCCCGCTCACCGCTTTCGAAGCGCACCCAAAGAACCCTTAGCCATCTTGAAACCTTGTTGAAGGTTGTGGGGGATGAATACGACCCGGAGGCTGCCGCCAGTTGGACGGTGGGCCTGGCAGTGTTACGGCTTGGCCGTTACCGGAACGATCTTTCCCAGCATTTGGGCGTGGAACTGGTTCTCGAACGATCCCTATTTCCCTTGCTTTTCTTGGCCGCTTTGTATCTCGCCGAAGACGTGGGGGATACCTCAACCGCGTCAGCCTTGCTCCTTCGGCGTGCAGAGAGTTTCCGCCTGAGCAACGCCGAGATCGCCCACCTTCGGGCCTGTTTCCGAGCCGTGGAGCGTTTTCACCACCTGGCTGCCAGCCCCAATCCCCCTGGCCGACGGGAAGTCTACCGCTATTTCCGCGGAGTAGGTGAAGCTGGCCTGAGCGCAGTTTACCTGTCCCTGGCCGGATTCCTGGCCCAACATGGAAGCGCTCCCCCCAAAGATGCCTGGACTAAACAACTTGACATTGCCCGCGCTCTCCTAGAAGCCTGGTGGGAACATCACGCAGAGCGCATCTCCCCTCCCCCCCTCCTCAACGGAACTGACCTGATGGAGGCCCTAAACCTATCCCCTGGCCCCATAATAGGCGACCTCCTCGAAACCATCCGCGAGGCCCAAGCCACGGGAGAAGTCACCACCCGTTCGGGAGCACTTTCCCTCGCCAAAGATCAAGTTGCGAGGTAAGAGGTGCGAATGGCGAAGCCCACAACTCGTCTGTTCTCCTGATTCCTAGTCCCTAGTTTCCTTGTCACTAGTACCTATGCCCCCCCACTCCGAATTCACCGTCCCCGAAGACCAGCAGACCCCAGCCTGGATTCGCGCCTGCCGCTTATTTCCCGTGCGCTGGATTTTTGCCCATGCCATCCGCTATTGGTACCTGGGGCTAGTAATGGTCGGGGGAGCCATTGGCAACGCCAGTTTGGCCGCTGTGGTTCCCGTGTACGTTGGTCAGGCCATAGACGCCCTTTTGGAGTCTCCGCCAGATGCCAGCGTGTTAGGAAAGATTGCCTTGTTGATTCTTGGCACCCAAACTATACGCGGATTCCTGCAATTCGGGCGTAATTTTGGAGCCGAGTTAATTGGTCAACGCATGGAGCGCGATATCCGCCACGAGCTTTATACCAGTCTCTTGGGTAAAAGCATGACTTACCACAATCTCCAATCCGTGGGCGAGGTCATGGCCCGCGCCACTAACGATGTCAGGGAGATCAACTTCATGTTCAGCCCCGGTATTAACCTAGTTGTTGGCTCAATAAACTTTATTATTATGCCCCTCATCTTTGCTCCACGTTACCATCCAGCCCTAATTGCGGCCCCGTTGGCCTTTTTGGTTCTGTATGTTCTGGCATTGTGGCAATATATATACGAACTACGTCCCATTACAGAGGGAGTGAGAAAAGCATTTGGGGAGCTCAACACCCGTCTGGCGGAGGCCGTAGACGGCATCGAGACCGTCAAGGGGATGGCTCAAGAGGAGGCGGAAGTCAAGCTCTTTGCCGCAAACGCCCGCCGTTTCCGGGATAGGAGCGTTCACCAGGGGGACGTGGAAGCTCGCTTTTTGCCCTTGCTGTTGATGGTCTTAGCCCAGGCGGGAGGTCTGTACCACGCCATCTATCTTTTCCAGCGGGAAGCTCTGAACGTAGGCGGCGTGGTGGCCTATTTTGGGCTTTTGTTATTGTTTGGCTTCCCTACCTTTGTTTCTTTGTTTGCTTACTCCCAGGTCTCATTGGGCGTGGCAGGAGCTAAACGTATTTTAGAATTAATCAACCGAGAAACCGAGTTAGACCAAAACGTGGAGGGCTACGCCAAACCCATGCGGGGCGCGTTGGAATTCAAGGGCGTTGCTTATGCTTACCCTGGCGACGACGTTACTTTGGAGGAGATTGCCTTTCAAGTTGAGCCAGGCCAAACCATTGCCATCGTTGGTCAAACCGGCTCCGGGAAGACCACCCTGGCAAAATTGGTCAACCGCACCTTTGATGTCTCCCAGGGGACGGTGAAAATCGATGGGATTGACGTCCGCGAGTGGAACCTAGAAGCTCTCCGGCGTCAAATTTCGATTATCGAACAAGACATTTTCCTCTTCTCCAACACCATTGAAGAAAATATAGCCTTCGGGAAGCCAGACGCTACCCACGATGAAGTTGAAGCTGCCGCTAAATCCGCTCAAGCGCACGAGTTCATCACCTCCTTCAAGGATGGCTACCAAACCGAACTAGGAGAGCGGGGCGTGACCCTGTCGGGCGGGCAGCGGCAGCGCCTGGCCCTGGCGCGAGCCTTCCTGACCGACCCCCGCATCCTCATCCTGGACGATTCCACCAGCGCCATCGACAGTGCCACGGAAGATGAAATCCAAAAAGCAATTTACGCCGCCGCCGAAGGGCGCACAACCCTGATAATCACCCACCGCCTCTCCCAAATCCGTTGGGCAGACCTGATCATAGTCCTGCGCAAAGGCCGCATCGCCGCCATCGGCAACCACGCTGACCTGATGGAAAGCTCCCCCGCTTATAGGCGTATTTTTAGTTGACAAGCAGCTTTGGGACACGGACGAGCGCGGAGAACGCGGAGGAGTAAGCCAATGGATATCCAAGAAATAGAAACTGCCATAACAGATCTGTCGGTCAAACAACTAATGTAATCGGTCACATCTCTCTGGTAAAAAACTCGAAATATGTCACTCTGAGCGAATGTTTTGTGTGAGCGAAGAGTCTCCCACTCCGAACGAGGAGATTCTTCGGGAAAAACGCCCTCAGAATGACATAGCTAGTAAAGGGG
>DAOUWT010000396.1 GCA_030666985.1 Chloroflexota bacterium | reverse complement strand
TGGCAGCCATCTTGGTGGCAGCCATCTTGATGGCAGCCATCTTGATGGCAGCCACCAGGTTCCGCGTTCCCTCCACGTTGACCTCCCGGGCCAGGGCTGGGCGCTCATCCGCCAGGGGTGGGATTATGGCTCCCACGTGGAGGACGGCGTCCACCCCCTCCACGGCCTGGCGCACACGCTCCGGGTCCCGCAAATCCCCCCACACGACCTCCACCTTATCCTTGTATGGCTCGAAAAGTTTCCGCTCTTGTTTGCGATCCAGACTCAGGATTCGAATATCGTATTGATCTTTCCGCCTGAGCAATTCCTTGAATGCCTCGTAACCGACCTCACCAGATGCGCCTGTTAGTAAAATTTTCTTTTTCATTTTCAACCTCATTTGAGGTAATCGGTCACATCCTCCTGATAAAATCCTCAAAAATGTCACTCTGAGAGAACGTTTTTTGTGAACGAAGAGTCTCCAACTCCGAGATAGGGGATTCTTCGGGCAAAAACCGCCCTCAGAATGACATGTCCCTGAGTGTTTGCGAGAGGAGTGTGACCAATTACCATTTGAGTTAGTGTCCCAGGGCACAGTGTCCGCAATCATCTCCCCAACTATAAACAAACCGGGGCATCCTCACCAGATACTGAGCGCCACTACTCCTATGACAGCGGTCAGACTAGACCTTGACGCCTGTCATAATTGCGGGCTGGTTGACATTCAGGAGCCTATCTTTGTGATATGATGCAAGCATGAATAGAAGACCTATTGAACCTGGGGTTATACGCACTTTCCGGTATTTCACCGGGATTGCCATGCTTTATTTCGCCACTCTGGTAGGGTGGTATACGGCCACTCAAAGCACTACGGGCGATTCTGCTTTCCCCATTCAGGCTTATATCAACTTTGGGACTAATTTGCTCTTGCTGGGATATTTGTGGTGGGGGTGGTTGCAGCGAAAACTGAAACACCTGTACCTGCCCATAGCTTTGATTGCGGCCACTGTTGGGCCTATTTTCAGCAATTTAGTTTATCTAGCCGAACCACAAGAGGCCGCTTATCTTATTATCGCCAGAAGCTGGTTGTTGTTTCCTATTCTCGTTGTCCCCCTGGTATTGATAGCTTGGCAATACGGTTTTCTGCATGTGCTGGCTTTCATTATCTTCAGCATCGTCGTAGAAGTATCTGCCCTTTTGCCAAAGATCAATGAACTCAACCTCGATATCGTTCAAGCCCTCGGCACGCCCATTCTGCGCGGTTTTGCTTTCGGAATCGTGGGTGATGTGATAGGCCAGTTGATAGCCACCCAACGAGAACAACGTCAAAAACTCCTCCGCGCCAATGTCCGTCTCAGCCAACACGCCAACACTTTGGAGCAGCTTGCCACCAGCCGGGAGCGCAACCGCCTGGCCCGTGAGCTACACGACACCCTTGCTCATACCCTGAGCGGGCTTACCGTGAGCTTAGAGGCAATCAAGATCAAGTTAGGAGTAGAACGAAAAGATATCAAAGCCTTATTGGACCGCTCCCTGGAGAACACCAGGACGGGATTAACCGAAACGCGGCGGGCGATGAAAGACCTGCGTTCGAAACAGTTAGAAGACCTGGGCTTGAAAATCGGCATTCGTAACCTGGCAAACGAAGCCGCTTCGCGAGCTAATTTTCAACTCAGTTTCCAGTTCAGCGAATCGCTGCCGGAATTATCACCTGATGTAGAGCAATGCATCTACCGCATAGCCCAAGAATCCCTCGAAAACATCATTAGACACGCCAATGCCCAACACGTCACCCTGGAATTAACTCAAAACGAAGATACCCTGTCCTTGGTGGTTTCCGATGATGGGATTGGGATTAACGCAGCAGCCATAGGCAGCAACACCGTCACCCTGGGACTGAAGGGAATGCGGGAACGGGCCGAGATGGTAGGCGCTGATCTAAAAATATCCGGGCAAGCCGGCCAAGGCACGACCATTTGCCTCACCATGGAACTAACATGAACAAAGTCTTGATTTGCGACGACCAACTGATAGTTTGTGAAGGGTTGCAAACTATTCTGGGCGCGGCCCCAGAAATAGAAGTCGTGGGGGTAGCGCACAACGGCCAAGAAGCCCTGGCTCTCATCCCCCAAACCAAGCCAGACCTGGTGCTCATGGACTTGAAAATGCCGGTCATGAACGGTATCATCGCCACCCGCAAAATCCATCTGAAATATCCCCAAATCCATGTTCTGGTGCTGACCACATACAAGGATGATGAGTGGGTCTTTGACGCCATCCGAGGGGGGGCAGACGGCTACTTGCTCAAGGATACGCCGCCAG
>DAOUWT010000246.1 GCA_030666985.1 Chloroflexota bacterium | reverse complement strand
CTTGTAGGGTTAATCTGCTTTGCTCTGAGGGGAAGGCCACTTCCCCGTACTCCACCCGCAGGATGTGGCCATCCTGCTCGAGCGTAGTGAAAAACCCTTTACGGATTTCTGCCGCAAAGTACTAGTACACGACGGCGGAAATCCTTGTAGGGTTAATCTGCTTTGCTCTGAGGGGAAGGCCACTTCCCCGTACTCCACCCGCAGGATGTGGCCATCCTGCTCGAGCGTAGTGAAAAACCCTTTACGGATTTCTGCCGCAAAGTACTAGTCTATGGGCTGTACACCGTAAAGCGAACCTGTGGGCTAGTGGGTAGAGCCTCGCCCCGGCGTGGGACCATCCCCCCCGCGTGGCACCCTCCCTCTCATCCACAGGGGGTTTTGAAATTACCCGGCGAGGACGGTGCGCAACTCCTCCGTCACAGCGTCTATTGGCTGATCACCGTTGACCTCGACTAACACGCCCTGGCCGCGATAGTACTCGATGAGCGGGCTGGTCTGCTTCCAATAAACCTTCAGTCGCTCGCGGACAGTCTCCGGTTTATCGTCGTCGCGTTGGTAGAGTTCGCCCCCGTCCCGGTCGCATACGTCTGGCTCCTGGGGGAGGTTGAACCTGACGTGATAGGTTTTCCCGCACATGCGGCAGACACGCCGTCCCCCCACCCGTTCTACCAGCACCTCATCTGGCACGACGATGCTGGGCGTCACGCTTATTTTGTGCCCCTGCTCGACCAAGGCCGCATCGAGGGCTTCTGCCTGGGCAATGGTGCGCGGGAAACCATCTAGGATGGCGCCCTTTTCACAATCCGGGCGGCTCAAACGATCCATCACCATAGCTATGGTAATATCATCGGGTACCAGTGCGCCTCGGTCTATGTACTCCTTGGCCTTAGCACCTAATTCACTTTCATTCTTAAGGTGTTCGCGGAAGAGGTCTCCGCTGGCGACGTGCGGCAAATCCAGTTCCTCCCGCAAACGGGTTGCCTGCGTCCCTTTGCCAGAGGCCGGGGGACCGAGAAGTACGATGTATTTAGGTTTTTTGGGCATTGTTATTTCCTTTTCACGTTTTACTCTTCACGAGCCGGTTGGCCCGGGGTTAGGGACTGTTCACTGTAAATGATTGCATCATCGCGTCTAGCAGCGAAAGCGTGGGGGAAAAACTATCGTCCCCTTCCCCGTTGAGTTGATTTTCGACCTCAAGCACATGGGCTTCGAACTCTTCGTGAAAATTCGGGTCCAATGGGTGAGGGCATGTTGCTGGTAAACTAGGATGGGAGATGGGCAAAATGGCGCTGATATAGTACTGGCCATCGTTGGTCAATCCCTGGTAGGTGTAGAACAACTCTTCATTATTTACGACCCTGGCGGCTTGCCCGTAAAGGCTCAAGAAACGCACCCCAGAACCGTTTTGAAAATCGAAATATTCCACCTGTGCCTGCATGAACTGAGCGGCGTTCCACACTGGCAGGAACGGGACGCTTTCGGGGTTGCTGGGCTGGGAGGCCAACAGTTCTCGAAGAGCATTTATGGTATCACCTACATGGGGATTGGTAGCTATATAAGCATCTACCGGGAATACCATGATGTGAGGATCGTGAAATGTTTCTGCGAGCGGATACCCAAGGAAATTGAATTGAATATATTCTGGCAGATTGGCAAAAGGGCCAATTTCAGCCTCTTCTGCGGGAATAATCTCAGGGGCAATGGATGAGGCCAGGGAATCATCGTAGGAAAAACTTATCCCTTGGTACATAATATCTGGTTCGCTGGTGGGGGAGATGGTGGCGGTAGGGGGGATGGCAGCGGTAGGGGGTGCGTTTGGCGTATCGCTGGGGGAGGGGGTAACTCCAGGGGATTGGGCAGCCATGGTTTCCGCCACAGATGTGCCAATAACGTCATCAATATTTCCTTCTTCCTCTCCTTCCCCGCCAGTTGACGTACAAGCCAGACTTATTCCCAGCAGCAACAATCCAACAACAATCAAACGCAAGCCTCGTCCATTTATATTTTGTGCTTTCATGTTTTCTCCTCGTGTGAGGTTACAGCAACTCTTGATATGGGATTTCGTTTAGTATATCACATCCAAATGCACTGCAAGGCGAGAAAGCAAAAATCCCCTCACCGTGTTGGGAGGGGATTTGGGAGTACCCCAACAATATCCTTCATGCCCCTGCCAAGGAAATCAAGCATCATGTCACTGGCATTGTCAAAAAAAGAGGTCATTCTGCCGGTATACCCGATACTAATTCGTTTCAGATTACCAGTGACCCACAAGAGAGTGAGGCGACAGCGTCTGAAGAGGGGAGGACGTCAGCGTCCAGGGCAGGGGGGACGCCAGTGTCTGGGATAGTTTGTTTAGCATCTTTTCTCGATCTAATTTGACCTGATAAAAGGCCGACCACTCCGCAAACTCATCGGTATGCTCGCCATCATCTAGCAACCCTTGTGAATAGAGGTCGTAAAAATCCACTGAACTCAGCCAATAATGCCGTTCATATCGCCGGGTAATCTCATCGGCGGTTCGCAAATCATCTAATATTTCTGTAATAGTTATCTTTGCCATGTTTCACCTTCTGTGTATATCAGGGACTAAGTGATGAGAGATTAGGGCTTCCAGACTGCGGTAATAGTGGATGGACAAGACTAAGTATAACACAAAGTTTTAAGGTTGGGGATCTTAAATACTTTCCGTATCCCCTTGTGGGTTTGGTAAATTGGGAGATTGGTATATTGGCGCGTCACTCACTCCCCCTAGTGGTGATGGCGAAATCGAAGAATTCTGCCAGCCCTAGCTCAGTGATTTCTTCTTGGAAGGGGTTTGAGCGGTTGGATACCAATCCTAGCGTGAACCTCTCCCCACGAAGAGCGCTGAAGGTAGGAGGTACTTCCCTATGTCTGGCATGATAGATTTTCGCAAAAGCGCCTTTGCCAATTTATCCCAGGTGGGTGCATTTTCGATTGATATAAACAAACAGACGCGGGCGCGGCTCTGCCGGTGGCTAGCCAACCACATAGACAAACGCTGGTGCCCCCGCGAAACAGAGTGGGAGCGCATGAGGCGTATTCACGAGCAAGGCAAACGGGAGACTGAGCACACGCTGGGCACGCTCATCTTTGCGTACCAAGCCCGCCAACGGGGATGGAAAGCGGGCGTAATGCCAGACTTCCAGGAAGGACGCTTTGCGGAATGTGTCAATGGTTTTGGACAACTAATTTAATAATTTACACTCTAATTCCACCAATTTTCTGGCAGAGAAATCATTTCTCTGCCCATCCGTATAGCCCACTTGAGTGGCGCTCAAGTTGCTCTCCAGCAGAGCCTTATCCTCCACACAAGCCTAGAAATTATACCATACGGGCAGGCAATCTTTTTTAGTTCTTAGATTCAACTTGTAAGTGTAATTTTTCAGAGGTCGTAAAAAGAGGTAAGCTGCTTGATCGCGCCGTCCATTTCCTCGCGGGTTTTACCATCTACCGACGTGTGCTTGGCAAAGCTAGAACGCACGGTCTGGAAAAAGGCCACCTCGTCACGGATTGCTAGGGCGGGGGCTTCTGGCATTACCAGGGCAAAGGCTTTGGATAGCCGTGTGACGGCTTCCATGTAGCGTTTTTTGCCTTCCCGTTGCTGCAGGACGTGTTCCATCGCTGCCGGGATGACGGTCACGCGCTCCCCAGGGGAATCCCCAAAAAATGCGCCGTAGTCAAAAGCGTGGAAGAAAGCCTTGACGTGCTCGTAGGCAGTCTGCATCAACTTGACGGCTTGGGCAAGGCCGTGAGCCGGGAGGCTGCGTCCGCCATGGCATCATCAATGAGGATACCAATTGTGGAGCTTTTGGCCTTAGCTTGAAGATACGGCCAACGAGCTTCTTTGGGAACCCAGAAAATGTTTTCAGCTTGACCTTGATGTTTTCAGATATCCTGCCAGTGCATGGCGTCTACAAATAGCCCCCAATGTCCGATATTCTCGGTAACGACGATACCCCCGGCATATAATGCCTGTGTAGCAAGAATTGCATCTCCATCAAGCTCTTTTGGATCTGCAGTCGGCTTACCTTGCCTCCTTGATTCAGCCCATAGTTCTGCGGCTTTCAACATGATATCTGAGTTAAGCGGGAGGAAAAACAATGTTTCCCGAAGTTCATTGAGGCGTTTCAACGACTTTTCAAAACTAGTCTTTACCTCTGCTTATCTCAAGCAAGAAATTCCTGCGGAACTTGTAATCCACAATCTCAGGGAGAACGATGGTTACCCCACTCAGAATCGCATTTTTCAATCACTAAGTTGAGGGGGGAGTGCTAAAAAGTTGTTGGTTAATTCACGCCCCCCTCAATCCCCCCAAATGCCAAAAACAGGAATTTGGGGGGAAGAATCATGCCCCTCCCCTAAATTCGACATCTTCTCGTCGCATTTGGGGGAGGTCGGGTGGGGG
>DAOUWT010000038.1 GCA_030666985.1 Chloroflexota bacterium | reverse complement strand
TTGGAGATTGGCTGCGGTCTGGGACATTTAGTTGGGCAGCTCAGAGCGGACTTTGAAACCTATGGGGTTGACGTCAACGCTTGGGCTTTGCAACAGGCCAAACACGAGGCTCCACGCACCCCCTTGAGTCTGGCCTCCGCCGAGGAGCTGCCTTTCCCCAGCGACGCCTTTGGCGTGGTTATCATCAAACACATCGTGGAACACCTTCCCCGCCCCGGGAAAGCCATCCGTGAACTGGGGCGCATCCTGGCCCCAGGCGGGACGCTAATCCTCTCGGCCCCTAACCTGGATTCCCTCCTCAAACCTCTCAAAGGGGAAAAATGGATAGGCTACCAAGACCCTACGCATATCTCTCTCAAGAAGCCTGCTGAATGGCTGCACCTGATTCGCCACGAGGCCAACCTGAACGTGGAGCGCGTTTTCTCGGACGGCTTTTGGGATACACCCTACGTTCCGCTGATCCCCGAAACGCTCCAAAAGTTGATATTTGGTTCCCTGGGAGGGATTCAGGCAATCATGGGGCAGCCGTTCTTGCCCCGGCGTTGGGGCGAGAGCATCATTGTAATTGCTCGCAAGCAGAAGTGATTTAAAGTATAATTGCGTATTACCCAACAACGCATCACGCATCACGTTTCACGTTTTACGCTTCACTATTATTTCTCAAAGAGTTTCGCCTATGACTATGGACGAACCAACCGTACTAGATTACGTAATCGCAAAATTGACTTTTTGGCGGAAGATTGCCATAGAAATTCCCGAATTGCCAGGTGAAGAGAGCGGCGCTGCTGTTGCAGAAGATGTGAATGCTGCCTCAGAGCAACGGGATCGCATTGACGTTCGAGAGGAACCTCAAGTGCCTAAAGGGCCTGAAGAGCGCATTTTCTCGTGGGGAAACTTACTCGTCTTAGTTCCCATCGTGCTGGCCCTGATAGGACAATTGGCCCTCGAACCCCCCCGCCACTCCCTGAAGGCAGGAATAACTTTTTACGCGCTAGCCGTGCTTAGCCTGGTATGGCTGATTTTTCGCGATAAATGGCACATTGATTCCTTCCCAGCTTTGGATAGAGAGAGTGAGAGTGATTTCTTCGCCCAGCGGGTAGGCTGGTTCGTCTTTGGCAGCGTGTCAGCTATATTGACCTTTGTCTTCTTGGGGGGCAATCGCTTTACATTCTTTAACCTCACTATTTGGGGGATGACGTTAGCCGCCTTTGTGAGAGCCTTCTGGTTGAAAGAAGGTTGGGTAGAGAAGATCAAGGCTGGCTGGAAACGCTTCTGGCAGGAGGGGGTGCGCTTTTCGCCCTGGAGCTTGCTGGTCATTGCTGTCTTTGGCGTAATAATCTTTTTCCGATTTTATCAACTGAACGAAGTTCCCCCGGAAATGTTCAGCGACCACGCCGAAAAATTACTCGATGTGTCTGATGTGCTGAACGGGCAGTATTCTATTTTCTTCCCCCGCAACACGGGCCGGGAAGCCATTCAAATGTACCTCACAGCCGCAGTCGCCAAAGTCTTCGGCACTGGTTTATCCTTTCTGAGCCTCAAAATCGGGACCGGCTTGGCGGGATTATTGACCTTGCCCTATATTTACCTACTGGGCAAGGAAATAGCTAATCGCCGGGTTGGGCTTTTGGCTATGTTCCTGGCCGGAGTGGCCTATTGGCCGAATGTCCTCTCTAGGGTTGCCCTGCGCTTTGCTCTTTATCCCCTTTTTGTTGCCCCCCTACTATATTACCTGATCCGAGGTCTGCGACACCGGCGCCGGAACGATTTCCTTTACGCCGGGATTGCTCTGGGCCTGGGACTCCACGGCTACAGTTCTTTTCGCGTAGTCCCGCTTACCGTGATAGTGGCTTTTGTGGTCTATTTCCTGCACCAGCGGTCTTCTTTGAAACGCAAAGAAACCCTCTTAGCCTTGGGCTTGGTGGTGTTGATCTCTTTGATAGTCTTCCTGCCTTTGTTGCGCTATGCTATTGAAAATTACGATGCCTTCATGTACCGCTCTCTGACTCGCATGTCTGGCATGGAAAGTCCTTTACCTGAGCCGGCGGGCAAAATCTTCTTCCAGAATTTGTGGCGGGCGATCACCATGTTCCAGTGGGATAATGGAGGGACGTGGGTGCACTCTGTTCCCGGGCGTCCGGCGTTGGGTGTTGTTTCGGCGGCTTTGTTCACTTTGGGCGCGGTGACTTTGCTCCTGCGCTACGCGCGGGAACGGCACTGGCTTGATCTTTTCTTATTGCTTTCTGTGCCCTTGTTGCTAATAGCTTCTGTATTATCTCTAGCCTTTCCGGTAGAAAACCCATGCCTTAACCGCACCGGCGGCGCGATAATTCCCGTGTTCCTCATCGCCGCCATAGCGTTGGAGGGATTGGGGCGCAGCCTGCTGCATCGGCTAGGCTCCCGCTGGGGAGAGGCTTTCGCCTGGGGCCTGGTTAGTGCACTTTTAGCTCTATCTGCCATCCAAAATTATGATCTCGTTTTTCATGACTATCACGACCAATTTGAAAAAAGTGCTTGGAACACCTCAGAGTTAGGAGCCGTCATCCGCCAATTTGACGACACCATTGGGGATGCGGATCACGCTTGGGTGGTGCCTTATCCTCACTGGGTGGATACGCGTTTGGTCGGCATCAGGGCCGGGTATCCCCTCAAAGATTACGCCTTATGGGGGCCAGATTTGCCATCCACCTTGGAGCTAACGGGGCCGAAATTATTCTTGTTCAAACCCATTGATACCGAAACGGAAGAAATTTTGCGCGAGCTGTATCCAGGTGGAATTATGGATTTATATGAGGCAGAGTACGAGGGACAAAATTTTATGATTTACTTCGTGCCTTCTCAAGGCACTGAGGATTGATAATTGCTCGAAATTCAACAACAGGTGCATTGCACTTCATGGTTTTAGAAGTGCGTTGCACCTGTGGAAAAAACGCAACACGCATCACGCAACACGCATCACGCAAATCCCATATTTTGAACAAGTACGAGGATTGATTATGAACGTAAAAAACAAGTTGCATTTGGGCTGGTTCACAAATATGTATACACTTTCAAGATTACTATGTCACTGCGAGGAGCGTATTTTGCGACGTGGCAGTCTCCCTGTTGTCCAGGAGATTGCTTTGTCTCTCTGTTTCACGCCGTTCCTCGCAATGACAGTGAAAAATAAGGGGGTATGACATTATGAAAAGTGTAAACCTATTTAATCAGCAAAACGAACCATCCCCTGTGTCACGCTGGATATATGTAATTCTATTGGTCCTTATCTTAATAGGGGGAGGATACCTCCGCCTGGTAGGATTGGATTGGGACGAGAACCAACACCTTCACCCCGATGAGCGTTTCTTGACAATGGTAACATCCGCCATTCACTCGGTAGAAAACGTGGGGGAGTATTTCGACACCGCCAATTCAAGTTTGAACCCTCACAACCGGGGATATGGCTTTTACGTTTACGGAACCTTGCCCATTTTCATCGTCCGCTACGTGGGGGAAGGGTTGGGGAAAGTTGGGTATGGAGATGTCTACCTGGTGGGACGGGTGCTCTCAGCTATGATGGATCTCATGACTGTAACCTTAGTGTATTTTATTGGGACACGTTTATACAATCGCCGAGTGGGCCTGTTGGGAGCGGCTTTTTTAGCTATGGCCGTGCTCCCTATCCAATTATCTCATTTTTACGCCGTAGATACCTTCACAACCTTTTTTATGACTTTGGCCGTCTATTTTGCCGTAGAAATAGCAACAACCCAAGACCTCCTAGACCCCAGACTTCCGAAGTCTCGAAGACTTCGGAAGTCTGGGGTCGCTGCCCAACCCGGCACGCTAAAGTTATCCTCCTTTTTATTATTCGGATTAGCCTTAGGAATGGCAGTTGCCTCTAAAATCAGCGCGGCCCCGGTGGCCGTTGTTTTGCCGCTCGCGGCCTGGATTTATTGGTCAAAATTGCCTTCTGAAAAGCGGGTCCAGAAAGCGGCCAGGATTTTTGGATATTTACTCTTAGCGGCCCTTGTGAGCATTCTCGCCTTTCGCATCTTTCAGCCCTATGCCTTCAGCGGGCCGGGATTTTTTGGCCTAAGGCCCAATGAGTTGTGGCTTGACAACATGAAATCTATCCGTGCTCAGATGGCAGGGGATGTAGACTTCCCCCCCGCTTTGCAGTGGGCCAGACGCCCGCTTTGGTTCTCGGTTCAAAACCTGGTTCTGTGGGGGTTAGGTCTCCCCTTGGGCATTTTAGCCTGGGCCGGTTTCCTGGGGATGGCCTGGCGCATGTTCAAAGAAAAGACATGGAAACGCCACCTTTTAGTCTGGGGATGGGTGGCTTTATATTTCGGCTGGCAATCTATCCAGTGGAATCCCATGCTGCGATACCAACTTCCCATATACCCGCTTTTGAGCCTTTTTGCGGCCTGGGCCGTGTTTGCGGTCAAACGTCCCCGCACCCCCGTCCCCCCTCTCCTTGTAGGAGAGGGGCCGGGGGAGAGGTCGCTGAGGGAGAGGTGGGTGAGGGCCGTGCGGACAATAGTTGCCGTAGCTGTTTTCACAGCCACATTCGCCTACGCCTACGCCTTCACCCGCATCTACACCCGCCCCCACACCCGCGTCGAGGCCACCCGCTGGATATTCCAACACGTGCCAGGGCCAGTCACCTTGTCAATTGAGACCGAGGATGGCCTATCCGCGCAACTCTTGCCCTATCCCCAAGGGACAACGATCTCGGCCAAGGTTCCCTGGAATACGGCTTTCACGGCCCGATCCTCTGGGGAGTTGACTACCCTCACGCTCCCGCATATCCAAGACGAAAGTGGTCTGGGAGACTCCCAAACGCTGCGGATAGAGCTTTTCGCACCGGGAAATGCCCAACCCTTGGGTGTCTTCGAGGCCGAGATAGCCTTCCATGACGGGGAGACGAATCTCGTTCTTGACCTCGCACACACACCTTCTCTCACGGAAGGTGAACCCTACCAATTGGTGCTTTCCCTCGTCGGGGAAGGCGAAATTTCTCTCCTGGGGGCAGCCGTGGCTAACGAATCTGCCTGGGATGACGGCCAGCCGCTGCGCATGGATGGTTACGATCCCTTCGGAGGCATTTACCAGGGAGACCTGAATTTTGAATTATATTGGGACGACAACGCCGAGAAATTGGAGCGTTTCACCTCGACCCTCGACCGGGCCGATTACATATTCATCACCTCCAGCCGGCAGTGGGCCAGCACCACCCGCGTCCCAGAGCGTTATCCCCTCACCAGCGAGTATTACCGCCACCTGCTGGGCTGTCCCCCCGGGCAAGAGCTAGAGGGTTGTTATAACGTCGCCCAACCCGGCACCTCCCAGGGCGATTTTGGCTTTGAGCTGATAAAAGTCTTCCAATCCAATCCCAGCCTGGGAATATTGGAGATCAACGACCAGCCTTCAGAGGAATCCTTCACGGTCTACGACCATCCCAAGGTTTTCATCTTCCAGAAAACGCAGGACTACGACGCATCCCACGTGCAGCAGGTTCTGGGAGCGGTAGACCTCTCCGCCGTGGTTCACCTCACCCCCAAGCAGGCCGGCCGCTCACGGGCCGATAATCCCCCCCAAGATTTAACGCTTCCCCCTTCTCGTTTAGAGGAGCAAAGACAGGGCGGGACATGGTCAACCATCTTCAACCCTGATGCCGCCCATAACCGTTATCAAATCTTGGGCGTGATACTCTGGTACCTGAGCGTCACCGTGTTGGGACTGGCCGCCTACCCCCTGCTGCGTTACCTCTTCCCCGCCTTGGACGATCGCGGATACCCCCTGGCGCGGACGGTGGGCCTGTTGCTTTTGTCTTATTTGGTGTGGATAGCAGGCTCGGCCCGCATTCCATTTACGCGGGGGACAATTGCCCTGGGCTTGGTTTTGCTGGGAGCGATGGGGGGTGGTTTTGCATACCAGCAGCGGGAAGCATTACGGAAGGAATGGCGCTCCAATCGGCGCTATTTCTTGATGGTGGAAGGCTTAGCCCTGGCCGTTTTCGCCATCGCCCTCCTGATACGTTTTGGGAACCCCGACCTGTGGCATCCCTGGAAAGGGGGCGAAAAACCGATGGACTTCTCATATTTCAATGCCGTCCTAAAAAGTACCTCCTTCCCGCCCTATGACCCCTGGTACGCAGGCGGATACATCAACTACTATTATTATGGCTTTGTCTTTGTGGGCGTCCTAGTCAAATTCTTGGGGATTGTGCCAGCCTTTGCCTATAACCTGATTCTGCCCACGCTCTTGATGCTAATAGCCTTGGGAGCATTTTCCATTGTTTGGAACCTGAGCGAGAAACGCCGCTTTCAGGCCGGTTTGGCGGGCCTATTGGGGATGGCTGTGCTGGGAAACCTGGGGACGCTGCGCATGGTTTTCCGGGGTTTTCAGCGTTTGGCGTCTGCCGGTGTAGATGTCGGGAGCGCGTCACTATTCCACAAGATAAAATGGACTTTTCAAGGCATCTGGCAAGCTTTTTTGGGAGCGGGCTTTTCTATCCGTCCTGATGAGTGGTATTGGAATCCCAGCCGGGTTATTGGCTCTGAGCATGGAGGAGCCATCACGGAGTTCCCCTTCTTCACCTTCCTCTACGGTGATCTGCACGCCCATTTCATCGTTCTCCCCCTCACCCTCCTGGCCCTAACGTGGATGCTATCCCTGGCCCTCACCCCAGCCCTCTCCCACAGGGAGAGGGAGTCCGCCTCCCCTCTCCTCGTAGGAGAGGGGCCGGGGGTGAGGTCATCTTGGCTTCAAACCCTCTTAGGCCTGCTCCTAGGCAGCCTGGTCGTCGGCGCCCTACGCCCCACCAACACCTGGGATTTTTATCCTTATCTCGCCTTAGGAAGTGTAGCCTTAGGTTATTTTTTCTGGAGTTTGCGCAGCGAGAGCAACTTGAAGGATAAGCTCAAGCATTTAGGAATTATGGGAGGGCTAATAGCTCTCTTTGTGATACTCGCTCATCTCTTTTACCTCCCTTATGCCGAATGGTACGGGCAGGGGTACACGAAAATAAGATTCTGGCATGGCACCCATACTCCCTTGGGAGATTATCTCACGCATTGGGGCGTGTTCTTGTTCGTGGTCATTTCTTGGATGTTCTACGAGACGGTTGATTGGATGGCCCGCACTCCGCTTTCCGCCTTGAGGAAGCTAAAACCTTACCGGGACCTGATCCTGGGGTTGGCGCTTCTCTTCTTGGTAGTGCTGATAGCTCTAGGTGTGCCTTTATCCCCTGCGAAAGCCGAGGGAGATTTTTCACTGATCGGCTTGGGTGTACCCGTCGTCTGGGTGGCGCTCCCGCTCATGGTTTGGGCCGGGATTCTCTTGCTGCGGCCCAATTTCTCCCCTCCTAAACTAATTGTGCTCTTCCTGACAGGAACCGCCTTAGCCATGACCCTAATGGTAGAAATCATCGTCCTTCAGGGTGATATTGGGCGCATGAACACCGTCTTCAAATTCTATTTGCAGGCCTGGACTTTACTCGCCATCAGCGCGGCGGCCAGCTTTGGCTGGTTGTTCTCCTCCCTGGAACGGTGGCCGCGCCGGGCTAGCGCTGTTTGGCAGGTTGGTTTGGCCTGCCTGGTGGGAGGGGCGGCCCTTTATCCCTTCTTGGGAGGGATAATGAAAATAGAAGACCGCATGACCACAGACGCTCCTCACACCCTGGACGGCATGAAATACATGCAGTACGCGGAATATGGTGACTCGGGCATCACCATGGATCTCAGCCAAGACCATCGCGCCATCCGCTGGCTCCAAGAGAACGTAGAAGGTTCCCCGGTGATCGTGGAAGCCAACCAAGTTGAATATCACTGGGCCACACGATACACCATCTATACCGGCTTGCCTGGCGTGGTAGGATGGAACTGGCACCAGCGCCAACAACGCGGAGCTGATCCGAATGCCAATGTCCAAGCACGAGTAGATGCCGTGAACGACTTCTACACCACAACAGACACGAGCGCTGCCCATAATTTCCTCGAACAATACGATGTTCAGTACATAATCCTGGGTCAGCTAGAACGCGCCCATTACGCCGGCCCCGGCCTAGAAAAATTCCCCGCCGCGGAAGGCGTGCTGTGGGAATCCGTTTATCAAGATCAAGACACGGTGATTTACCAGGTGTTGGGAGATTAGAGATTGGATATTGGATATTAGATATTGGATATTAGTTCCCCCGCTCCCCCGCTCCTCTGCTCCTTCGCCTCCTCTGTCTCCTACCTCGCACCTCGCACCTCGCACCACGCATCACGCAACACGCAACACGTTTCACGCAACACACACACCTCACACACCTCACTATGCCACACCTCATCCTCTGGTACTTGACAATATCAATTCTCGGCCTCGTCACCTTTCCCCTTACCTATCGCCTTGCCTCCGCCTTGCCAGACAGAGGCTATACCTTCGCGCGGGCCGGGGGACTTTTACTGTGGGGATATCTTTTTTGGATATTAGGCGTATTAGGAATAACCCGCAACGACCTCGGCGGGTTGACCTTCACCTTTGGGCTGTTGCTGGCCCTCAGCATCTGGGCTGTCTCCAAAACGGGATGGGATGAAATCCTGTCTTGGCTGCGGAGGCATCTGCGTGTAGTCATTACAACTGAAATTCTCTTTCTGGCAGCTTTCTTGGGATGGGCCTTTGTCCGCTCCAACAACCCGGAGATCATGGGAACCGAAAAACCCATGGAGTTAGCCTTCATCAACTCCATTTTGCGTTCCGAGACACTCCCCCCTCACGACCCTTGGCTCTCAGGGTACTCAATTTCATATTATTATTTTGGCTATGTAATGGTAGCAATGCTCGCCAAACTGACTGCCACTACCGGGGGCGTAGCCTTCAATTTGGGGTTGTCATTGACCTTTGCTCTATCCGCTATAGGCGTTTATGGACTTGTCTATAATTTATTGCTTTCAGAGCAGCGCGAAAACCAGCCTTTCGCTCATTTGGCTGCCCTGCTAGGCCCATTCTTCACCCTCATCGTCAGCAACTGGGAAGGGTTTCTGCACTACCTCCACGCCCAAGGAGTTTTTTGGCACGAAGGAGAAACTGGGCAGATGGTCTCTGGTTTTTGGAGTTGGTTGAAAATCCCGCGTTTAATTCAGCCGCCATCGGGGAATGAATTTGGACATTGGTGGTGGTGGGGAGCCTCTCGTGTTGTTCAGGATATTGACTTCAATGGATATGAAAAAGAAGTCATCAGCGAATTTCCCTTCTTCTCCTATCTGCTGGGCGATTTGCACCCCCATGTCTTGGCTATGCCATTTGTCTTTATCTGCTTTGCCCTCGCCCTAAACTTGCTCCATAAACCTAAGGCCCAGGGATTCCAGTGGCTGAAATTGTTTTACCTGCGCCTCTCGCCTCTTTCTTTTGTTGCGATTGCCCTCGTAGTAGGCGGAATGAGTTTTCTTAATACTTGGGATTACCCTATTGGTGTAGCGGTGGTGGCTGGAGCCTACGCCTTGCGAGGCTTTTTCGACACCAACAAAGAGCGCATTAGCATCAAGGCGGTCTTAGGCGATTTCTTCTCTTTGGGCATCGCCCTGGGCATAACCGGCATCCTGCTTTATTTGCCCTTCTTTCTCGGATTATCCTCTCAGGCGGGCGGATTTATCCCCAACGTGATCTACGTCACCCGTGGGACGCATTTGTGGGTCGTGTTCGGCCCGCTCTTTGTCCCCCTTTTCCTGTATTTGTTCTACTTGTGGAGCAAACACGGCAGCCGGAGACGTTTGGCGCGAGGCGCATCCTTAGGCCTAGGTCTCCTGGGGGGCTTGCTGGGAATGCTCCTCCTATTGGTGCTTCTCATGGCAATTTTGTCACCCTTGTCTGGAATTGAGGCCTTGAAACAAATCTTCCTGGGTTCTTTGGGCGCTCCCAATTTACGCGAATTAGTCTTGGAGGGCTTTTTGCGGCGCGTGACCCAACCGGGGGCGTGGCTTACCCTGACCCTCTTGGCGTCCTTGGTGATGGGCTTATTGTGGAAATTCAAGTCAGGCCAAGCGGAAGATACTAGAAGCCTCTCGCCCACTCAGGGTTTTGTCTTATTATTGATTTTCTGGGGCACGCTCTTAGTGTTGGGGCCGGAGTTCATTTTTCTAAAAGACTTATTTGGATACCGCATCAACACCATCTTCAAGTTTTATTACCAGGCCTGGCTGCTGTGGAGCGTGGCCGCCGCCTATGGAAGCGTGATATTATTCCGCAAGCTGCGACTGGCTGGATTTGCCATCTTCTTGCCCGTTTTTCTGATCACCCTGGGGATGGCCCTGGTCTACCCCGTGAAAGGTCTGTGGTCAAAGACGAGCGCGTTTGCTCCCCCTCAGGGGAGGACGTTGGACGGGGCCGCCTTTTTCGAGCGTTCTTCCCCCGATGACGCCGCCGCCGCGGAGTGGCTCAACCAGGCCCCCTTCGGCGTGATCGCTGAAGCCGGGGGAGGGAGCTACACCTCCTCGGCGCGGATGGCCATCTACAGCGGCCTGCCCACCGTCCTGGGCTGGGACTTCCACGAGGTGCAGTGGCGCGGCAACAGTGAGCAAGTCACCCCCCGCCAGAACGACATCACCACCCTCTACTGCACCCCGCATTGGGAAACAGCTTATTCCATCCTCCAAAAATACGACATTCGCTACGTTGTAGTAGGCGCGTTAGAACGCACCACTTACCACGTGGAAGCCGCAGGGTGCCCTAACGGCCTCCAAGAAACGAAATTTTTCCAAAATCTTCCCCAGGCAGCACAATTTGGAGAAACTATAATCTACGGAAATGAGTGAGAAACGAGCAATGTCATTTCGACGAGGGACGAGGAGAAATCTTGCCGCCATCATAAAGATTCCTCGCTGTGCCAATATCCAATATCTAATATCCAATATCCAGTTTTTCACCCCATGCGATATAATACCTCAATGTCTATGACTAAAAAACAAATCACCCTTGAACACCTCTTATACCTAATAATTTTCGCCCTAGCCCTCTTTGTGCGCCTCCTCATGTTAGGCAAAGCCCCCCTGGGCGGGTTCGAAGCCACCTGGGCATACCAAGCCTGGGAACTGGCTCAAGGGCAGACCTCCCACATAGGCCTTCAGGCTGGCTATTTGACGTTGACCGAAGGTCTTTTCTCTTTGTGGGAGAGCACTAACGCCTTGGCCCGCTTTTGGCCTGCTTTGGTCGGAAGCCTCTTGATATTGGCGCCCTTTTTATTCCGAGACAAACTTGGCCGGGAGGCGGCCCTAATTATGGCCCTGGGGATAGCCCTTGACCCCGGTTTGGTAGCCGTATCCCGTTTGGCGGGCGGCCCCATGTTGGCCGTGGCGTTCACGTTGTTAGCCTGTGGATTGCTCTGGGCCGGGAAGCCGGCCTGGGCGGTCTTTTTCGGGGGGATGGCCCTGCTCTCTGGCCCTTCGTTGTGGATGGGCCTTTTGGGGATAGCCCTCACGCTGGGGATGGGCCGCCTGGTTGGCGTCTCCGCGCCCCCCAGCGTCCGGGGATGGGTATCCCCCTGGGGCAAGGCATCCCCCTGGGGCAAGGCATCCCCCTGGGGCGTGGTATCCGCTTTGGGAGCGGTGATCCTGCTGGCGACGTCCTTCCTCCAACACTACCAAGGCCTTAGCGCATGGATGAGTGCTCTGCCCGCTTTTGTGGGTGGGTGGGGACAGCCCTCGCTCGTCCCGGCCGGGAGATTGGCCGCCGCGCTTCTGGTATATCAGCCCTTGGCGTTGATTTTTGGTCTGGCTGCCGGCTTGCGGGGCTTGGTGAAGGGCGAGAAGGCGGCCACAGTTTTGAGCATCTGGTTTGTGGCGGCCCTGGGGCTGGCTCTCCTTTATCCGGGGCGGCAGGTCTATGATTTGGCGTGGAGCCTGGTGCCCTTGTGGGGCTTGGCGGGGATGGGGCTGGCGCGAAGTTTGGGCGCGGTGAAAGGCTCCTGGGTGACGCGCTTGCAAGCTGGTTTTATTTTTGTGATGTTCGCTCTGGCCTGGTTGAGCTTTGTGGGCTTGGTATCGGCGGGCGGAGGTGAAAAGGGGGAGTGGTTGCAGTGGGGTATCATGGGAGCAACTCTGCTGCTGGCGGCCCTGGTGACGGCGATTGTGACCGGGGAATGGAGCTGGGTCGTGGCCTGCAAAGGATTAGTGTCTGGCATAAGTGCTGCGCTGGGCGTCTATGTCTTGGCCGTTATGGTAGGGACGGCTTATTTGCGCCCTGGCAGCTCCCGCGAGTTGTGGGTTCCAGGCTCTGGAGGAGAACAGACAGGGTTGTTGCAAGAGAGCTTGGGAGATTTTGGCTTGCTGGAAACCGGGCGACAGGAGAATTTAGAGATTGTTGTCCTGGACGAGAACGCGGCTTTCCCTTGGGCTTTGCGTGGATTTTCTGAGGTTCGTTTCCGTGAGACGGCGCCTTTGGACACGCTCCCCCCTGTGATGATAAGCGGAGAGGTTGACGCCTCCCAGTCCTGGGAGGTTGACGCCTCCCAGTCCTGGGAGGTTGACGCCTCCCAACCCTGGACGGCAGCCTATCGTGGACAGGATTTTGTATTACAAACCTCCCCAGCCTGGGATGGGGAGGCTATCCCTGCGGATTGGAAAAGATGGGTGGCCTTTCGGGAGGCTCCTATTAAGGAAGAAAAATATATTTTGTGGGTGCGGGGGGATTTGTTCCCCTCTGTAGCAGAGGAAGAGGCTAAAAGTGATGAACCTCCCTTGGAAGAAATTTTCATGGAATCAATCGAAGAATAGACTACCCGACTAAGGACTAAGTAATGAAACTACCAGATTGTATTGCAATCGACGGCCCGGCGGCATCGGGTAAATCAACGGTTGCTAATCGCATAGCAGAAAAAATAGGGTATTTATATTTTGATACCGGGGTGATGTACCGGGCCGTTACTTGGATGGCTTTGCAGCGTGATTCTTCTGTTGAGGATGAGGCCGCGGTGACAGGTTTGGCGGAGAGTATCCCCATTGACGTTCAGCCTCCCTCGGTGGAGGATGGCCGCGATTATGATGTGCTTGCGGAGGGGGAGGACATCACCTGGGAGATTCGGCTCCCTGAGGTGGACGCCAATGTTTCGGTCGTGTCGGCTTACCCTGGCGTTCGCGCCGCGTTGACGGTTCAACAGCGCAGGATTGGCTTGCAGGGACAGGTAGTGATGGTAGGGCGCGATATTGGAACGGTAGTCTTGCCCGATGCGGAGTTGAAGATATATCTGGATGCCTCTGCAGAAGAACGCGCCCGCCGGCGGTACGAAGAGCGCATTGAGCGTGGCGAAAACGCTGACTTCGAGGCGATTTTGGAAAACATGCGCCGGCGTGATAAGATCGATTCCACCCGTGAGGTCGCTCCTCTCCGCGCAGCTGAAGATGCTGTGGTCATTGACACCGACAACTTGACGATTGAAGAGGTAGTGGCAGATATCGAGAGTTTGATTCACTAAATCCATGAGGCGCAAGTTTACGCTTCACGTTTTTACGTTTCACGGTTTATGCCGTGCAAAATTGGAGAGTGAAATAATGAACGCTGATTACCAGGTTACTTTTATTTACAGAGTTTTTCGCAGGATATTGCGAGCAGTTTTCAAAGTCTTATTTCGTCTCTTGGGGCCTGTGAAAGTTGAAGGTAAAGAGTATATTCCCCCAGAAGGTCCCTACCTGATAGCTATGAATCATGTTTCTATATTGGAGGTTCCTTTTGTAGGCGCATTTTGGCCTATTTTCCCAGAAATTATAGGCGCGGCCGATGTTTGGCGTCGTCCCGGGCAAGCTATACTTGCGCGGATGTATCATGGCCTCCCAGTTCGCCGGGGAGAATATGACCGGAAAGCCTTGCAACTGGTGATAGGGGTTTTGCGATCCGGGAAAGTTTTGTTGATCTCCCCCGAAGGCACTCGTTCACATGCCCCGGGGATGCAGCGGGGCAAGCCAGGGATAGCCTATATCGCGGAAAAAACCCAAGTCCCGATTGTTCCCGTGGGGATTGTTGGCACCACAGAAGATTATATAGAGAAGGCTTTCAAGGGCAAGAGACCAACCTTGGAGATGCGGATTGGAGAACCCTTCCATTTGCCCCCCGTAGCGGGAAGGGGAGCAGAACGCCGGGAAGCGCGTCAGCAAAACACTGATATAGTGATGGCGCATATTGCAGTTTTACTTCCCCCGGAATATCGAGGGGTATATGCTGATTTTGAAAAATATATTGAGGCGTGAGGCGTGATGCGTGATGCGTGTTGCGTGAAACACGTGTCGCAATTGACTATATTTATGAAATCCGCATAGGCAGCCCCCTCCCAGCCTCCCCCAAATGTGACGAAGTGCGTGTCAAATTTTGGGGAGGGGCAGAATCTCGTGCGCGAAGT
>DAOUWT010000145.1 GCA_030666985.1 Chloroflexota bacterium | reverse complement strand
GAGGGTTTTTCACGCTCGCGAAGGATCGGCAGATCCTGGGCTACAACGACGCAAAGGACACGAAGAAACTCCTTGTGATCTTCATCACTATCCCATATTACTAGGTGTGCAAAGCGACGCAACACGCAACATTGTGTGCTTTTACAAGTAATGGACAAACCTTATGACTGACGAACCTACCCACAAGCAGCTTCCATGCCCCCAATGTCAGGTAGGCTTGATGCACATTGAACATCAAACTTACTTCACCTGGATAAGGGATGCAATGGTTACTGTCCCTGATTTCCCTGTTTGGGAATGCTTGATGTGTGGCTACCAAGAATATGATGTTCACGCCATTACTTGGCTTAATAGAGTGCTAGACCTCCATGACTGGAAAGCCCACTCGGATCTAAAGCTTGGTTTGAGACATCAATTCTATCCGCCTGATACGAACTCGTTTTTCACCATAAATTAGTATCATCTCAAAAATGAGGGGCAAGATTTCCGAAGTTTGCACTACAAAAACTTCCAAGGTCGAAGACCCGGTCTCAGCCCCGCCCCTAAATATTGAGAAGATACAAATTAACTAGAACACGGAATTTAAATATGCCACCACGCTCACTAACTCTAAGAACAGTTTCTGTTGATGTCTTGACTGCTAGCTACCGCATCTGTGGCACACTAGAGGTCACAAGCACAGGTTTAACGGGGGTAATTAACGACGCGACCAGCGGATTTATGGAACTTCGTCAAGCCACGATGGCCCGAATCCACATGCCCGACAAGCTCGTAAAAGAAATTCCTCTGCTTCGTCTGGTCAAGAGTCGAATTCACATGGTTTGCTTGGATCGGCGCCGGGATATTGGCCCCCAGGCCCTGGCCCGAGGCGGATTCGCTCGCATTCAGAAATACCACGTTGAGATTACCGACCCCATATACGAGTACCAGGGGGTACTGGAATGGGCCGGGCGTTTTGACTTTTCTACTGTGATGGTGGAAGGCACCCGGGAGTTTGTTCCTCTCTACGATGCTCGCATCCGGGCCGTTATGCTCCCCAACGTGAAAATAAAACCTCCGGCCCTTCTCTTCAATCGGAAACTGGTTGATACCCTCTCTATTTCAAAACAGAGCTAGATTGGTATATCGGTATATTGGGGATTGGTATATTGGTATATTGGTTCTGACCAATCTACCAACTTCCCAACTTCCCAACTTCCCAACTTCCCAACTTCCCAACTTCCCAATTTCCCAGTTTCCCAGTTTCCCAATTTCCCAGTTTCCCAGTTTCCCAATTTCCCAGTTTCCCAATTTCCCAACTTCCCAATTTCCCAGTCTACCAATCTACCAATTTACCAGTTTACCAACACACCATTCCATGATAAAATCCTATTCAACTATTAAATACTCAACATCTGAATATGTCGCACATAAACCACCCTCCCCCCACAATTGAATACGTTTTATTGGGCATGTTATATCAAAACCCCGCCCACGGATATGATATTTACAAAAAAATACACGACATGGAGAGTCTTTCCCTGATTTGGCAAGTAAAAAGGAGTAAACTTTATTACCTTCTCGAAAAACTAGAAAAACAAAAATTACTAGAAGCCACATATATCCCCGTTGAAAATCGCCCTGATCGCAAACAATACCGTCTCACAGAAAAAGGCCAAAACGCTTTCCTCGCTTGGATTGAGACTCCGGTAGAGGTCGCCAGACATGTGCGCCTCCTAATTCTGGCACGTCTTCACTTCGCCCTTCAGATAGGCCAAGAGATAGCATTGAATCTGATAAAAAAACAACGCGCCCAATGCCAAACATGGATAGAAAGCATGCAAGCCCAACTAGACGCTCTCGAAAACCCCGACTTCATCATCCAGCAGGCTTTCAGCTTCCGCATCGGGCAAATCCAAGCCATGCAGGATTGGCTAGACGAATGCGAAACCCGCCTCCAAACCCCCTAACTCCCCCCTAACTCCTAACTCGCAACCCCTAACTCCTACCCCCCCCTCTTAACTATGAAAACTAAAACTACCCTCACACTCCTCGTATCCCTCATAATCTTCCTCTCCCTCTCCGCCTGCAACGCCGCGCCCCCACAGAATCCCCAGCCCCTAGAAATAACCGACGCCACCGGCTACACCGTTCAACTCTCCGAGCCTCCCCAACGCATAGTCCTGGCCGGGAAAGCCCTCGTCATGGTTCAAGACGCCGCCTACCTCTTCCCCGAATCCGCTGAGAGAATCGTCGGCCTTGAAAATCGCAAACAATCCGCCTTTGATTTCTTGCCCGTTATTGATGCCTCCATCCCCGAGATAGCCACCCTAGAAGCCAACGCCGGCCCAGAGCAAATTGCCGCCTTCAACCCCGACCTGGTGCTTATGAAAAACTACCTGGCCGAAAAATATCGAGAACCCCTCCAAAAATTGGGCATCCCCTCCCTTTACCTGAACCTCGAAACTCCCCAGGCCTTTTACCAGGATATTGAAATGCTCGGCCAAATTTACGCTAACCCCGAACGCGCCCAGGAGATTATAAGCTTCTACCAAACTCGTGTAGAGCGCGTAGAAGATAGTCTGGCCAGCCTCGAGGAAGCTCGAAAACCCCGCGTCCTGGTCTTGGAATACAGCGATCAGGGTGGCGAAACCGCCTTTTACGTCCCCCCCGCTACTTGGATACAAACCACGCTGGTGGAAATTGCCGGCGGAAAGCCTGTTTGGGCCGAGATGGAGTTTGGGAATGGCTGGGCCGTAGTCACCTTCGAGCAAATTGCCGCCTGGAACCCGGATCAAATATTCATCATCGACTACGCCGGTCACGCCGACCAAGTAGCAGCCAACCTCAAGGCGGATACCCTGTGGGAGAGCCTCGCGGCCGTGCAGGAGGAGCAGCTCTACGCCTTCCCCTTCGACTTCTATAGCTGGGATCAGCCCGACACCCGCTGGATACTCGGCCTCCAATGGCTGGCCACCAAAACTCACCCCGACCTCACACACGACATAAACATCCTCACCGAGGTGGAAGATTTTTACTCCACCCTCTACCGCCTGGATACCGCCACCATAGAGGCCGAGGTGAAGCCTCTCTTGGTGGGGGATATTCCCTAGCGTGGGGAGGATAGCCAATGCCTGAACCGCATACTGACCCTAAACGTTTGCTCCTCGCCTGGGGCCTGGTTTTGCTGGGAGTGATGGCGATCGCTATCTTCGTGGGTCGCTACCCCAAACCTTATGGAATGGCTCCTGCTCTGCTGCTAGAAGATACCCTGGCCCAACGCCTTGTCCTCAACCTGCGGCTCCCGCGCCTGCTCGTTGCCCTCTTGTTGGGCAGCACACTCTCCGCCTGTGGCCTGACCATGCAAATGATCTTCCGCAACCCTCTTGTAGAGCCGGGCTTCCTGGGAGTGTCACAAGGCGCGGCCTTTGGAGCGGCAGTCAGCATCCTCTGGTTAGGCCGTCACCCCCTGATCATGGAATTAACAGCCACCTTTTTCGGCTTGGGGGGATTAGCCCTCACCTACCTGCTGGCTCGCCGCCTCCGCTACGGGGGATGGGTGCTGCGTTTGGTCTTGGCGGGGATTGCCATTTCGGCACTTTTCTCTGCGGGAGTGGGCGTCCTTAAATACATCGCCGACCCCCTCACCCAGCTCCCGGAGATCACGTTTTGGCTGCTGGGGGGGCTTTGGTCTGTGGGCTGGGAGGATTTCTTTTACGTTTTGCCCTTTGCGGCCTTGGGATTGGTGACCTCCCTGCTTATGCGTTGGCGGCTCAACCTCCTCTCCCTGAACGACGCGGCCGCCTTCTCCTTGGGGGCCTCTCTCACGCGGGAGCGGCTGATCTTGCTGGTAGCCATCGTCACCGCCACAGCGGCCATCACCTCCCTGAGCGGCATCATCGGCTGGGTGGGGCTGATAATCCCCCACATAGCGCGGCGATTGGCGGGGGTCAGCGCACACCGCTCCCTGCCGGCCGCCATGCTGCTGGGAGGCATATTCACTGTCTTCTGTGACACCCTGGCCCGCACCCTCTTCCCCGGCGAAATCCCCCTGGGCATCATCACCTCATTGCTCGGTGCCCTTATGTTCGCTTACCTGATGATGAGTACGGGCATGAAACTAAGAAAACACTAAAACTAGCAGGTGCATTGCACTCCTGTTTTTGGAGTGCAATGCACCTGTGTACCGTGAAACGTGAAGACGTGAAACGTGAACTCGCGCAACACGCTTCACGGAATTTGGGATGATTATTTATCTGGAACTTACATATCGAAATGACCTTATAAACATGAACCACACTGCCCTAACTCTTGAAAATATCCGCTTCCGCTATGCCCCGGAAGACAATTATGTGGTTGACGCGGTTTCCTTGGAAATCCCTTCCCGAAAAGTCACCGCTATTCTAGGCCCCAACGGAGCCGGGAAGACAAGCCTGCTGCACATCATTTTGGGCTTGCTCCAACCTCACACCGGTCAGGTCTTGGTAGCGGGGAAACCCCACCGCGATTATTCCAAGCGCGAGATCAGCCAGATTATGGGCCTGGTTTCTCAAATTGATACCATCCCCTTCAACTTCTCCGTTTTGGAATGTGTCTTATTGGGGCGTTCGCCATACCTTGACCCTTTCCAGACGCCCCGGGGAATAGATTTTCAGATCGCCAATCGGGTTTTGGATGAGCTTGACCTCTCCCATCTGCGTTATAAGCCGGTCACAGAGCTAAGCGGTGGGGAGCGCCAAATGGTGCACCTGGCCCGCGCCCTGGTACAAGAAACCGAAATCCTCTTACTAGATGAACCTACTACCCACCTGGACCTTGGCAACCAGAGCCGCATTCTGAGCGTCCTCCGTGAGCTGTCCGCGCGCGGCATCACCATCGTCTTCACCACCCACGACCCCAACGTAGCCACCTTCATCGCCGACAGCGTTCTCCTGATGGACAAAGGCCGCATCGTTGAGCATGGAAGCGTGCAAGAGACCTTCACAGAAGCTAAACTCTCCGCCATCTATAATGTTCCCATTCAGGTAGAGAGGCAGAATGGGCGTGTGATGGTGATGATGAGGAAGCTAGGAAACTAGGAATCAGGTACTAGGAATCAGGGACTAGAAATCAGGGACTAGAAATCAGGGACTAGGAATCAGGAAACTAGGTAACAGGGACTGGCCCCCACCGATCTACCAATTTACCAATGCACCAATCGGGATGGTCCATTTTTAGCTAGAAATTAGTGGACACTTTTTTCATTAACTACATGTCATTGCGAACCCCCGTTTTCTGGGGGTGTGGCAATCTCACTGATTTCACTGTACTTTCGTTGACCGGGAGATTACGGTGTTGCCTACGGCACACACAGCGAGCCCACGGGCTAATGCCGCGTCACAAAAAACTAACTTCGAAGAGGCCCTCGCACATGGAGTCCTCTTTAGAGGAGTGACATATTGATTTTGAAAGTGTCTACATATTTATGAACCATCCCCACCAATCTACTGATATACTGATACCCTGTTTCCCCTGATGCCTAATCCCCTAATCCCTAGTCCCTAGTCCCTAGTCCCTAATCCCCCCCATGCCCAAACGACTGCTCATCACCGGAGATTTTGAACGCGGAAAAACCACCCTGTGTGGGGAGGTGGCGAGCTTGGCGCGTGGGGCGGGATGGAGCGTCAGGGGTGTCCTTTCTCCCGCTGTCTTCGAGGGGGAGCGCAAGGTGGGCATTGACCTCGTGGACGCCTCCACCGGGCAGCGGCGCCGCTTGGCGCACCTGGCGCAGCCGGCTGACAAGGGTTTACGCACCACGCGCTGGGGGTTCGTGGAAGACACCGTGGAGTGGGGGAACGCTCTGCTGGGTGCCGCCACTGGGAGCGGCGACTCCATCCCCTGCGATTTGCTCATCATCGACGAACTCGGCCCCCTGGAACTGGTGCGGGGAGAGGGCTGGCTCAATGGCCTGAAAGCTGTGAACACTGGCGCTTATCGCCTGGCCCTCATAGTCATCCGCCCCCCCTTGCTGAGCATAGCGCTGGAAAAATGGCCCGACGCCGAGGTGATCGAAATCCCCATCCCCGAACAAGCCATTCCACTAGCAAGCCGTATCTTGAAAATGATCCCTCTGCGAAAAAATCAGGCTTGACCATGCCATAGGGGAATGGTAGAATTTCTGCCGCTCGCCCCCATCGTCTAGGGGACCAGGACATGACCCTTTCAAGGTCAAGACCGGAGTTCGAATCTCCGTGGGGGCACTGCGAAAACGCTGCTGAAAGGCGGCGTTTTTTGCACTTAAAGGATTAAGTGTACTAAAATCTCAACCCTATTATTTGCCCGGCAAACATAAAGTGGGAGTTCTAATCAGTCGTCTCTTGACGGGCAATGTGAACAGCCCGGCTGGACTTGATACAGTACGCCATGACATTAAGTTCATGGATAGAGACCTTGAAATCATCACCCTGGCTGGCGCCCATCAACGCGCCCATTTGGGCGGCATAACTGGCAGCGGGCACTTATGTGCTGATTGAGGTGGGGGTAGTAAGGCCGGTATGCTCACAGCAGTTGAATATTTCCAGTGCACATTTTAGACCTGCTTTTTATCACTCGAATAGCGCATATTTATCATAGTAAATCTTTTTATCCTCTAATTACCTTAAATTGTAACTGCTCAGGTGTCATTTCGACCGCAGGGAGAAATCTTGCATTCGATAGCAAAGATTTCTCCT
>DAOUWT010000098.1 GCA_030666985.1 Chloroflexota bacterium | reverse complement strand
GTTTCCTTATTAGACAAGGCCATTCGTTTGTTTAGAGATACTGAAAACATCATAGGCCTTGCCCGTTCTCTTGTCTGGCGAGCTACTGCACATCGCTTCTTAGGAAAATATCAGGATTCGCTAACGGATTCTGAAGCAGCTTTAGGTATGACTATAGGGGAACAAGGCTTTTTAATTTCCCAAGCCGAGGCCCTTAGAGCCAAAGGGATGGCTTTACACAGTTTGGGGCAGGCTATTGAGGCGACTTTTCCACTAGAACAATCCATAAAAGCTTACGATTTATTAAATGATGAAAAAAATGCAGCGGTAGTCCATATGGATCTAGGGCTTGTTGACATGCAAATCGGGCGATATCGTTCAGCTCTTGAGCATTATGAGCAATCTTTGGGTTTGTGGCGAAAAATAAGCAATAGTACCCAACAGGCAAATTTATATAATAATTTGGGCGTCTTAACTCATCTAAAAGGGGATTTGTTGCAGGCAAAGACTTTTCTCTTTGAAGCCCTAGAGTGTGCAGTAAACAGTGGTTACGAGCGGATTGAAGCTTTTGTATTATCCAGCCTGGGGGATATACTTAGCGATCTTGACATGTATGACGAAGCCAGAGAATGGTATCAACAAGCTAAACAAATAGCTAGACAGACTGAAGAGCAATACTTGGTTATTTATATTGACTTGGTTGAAACTAATCTGTTGCGTAAAAAGGGGGAATTCACCAATGCCCGTCAGAATCTTATTAGGATTGAACGATTCATCAAAGAGGGTGGATCGAGTTATGAAAGAGGATTTTGGGAACTGGAAAACGGTCGGATTTCCTTGGCAAAGGGCAAGTATGATGAAGCAGCCTGTGCTTTCAGAGAGGCTCTTGAAGATTTTCAATCAGGGGGACAACAGATTGAGATGGCCCGGGCTGGCTTGTATCTTGCCTATACTCAAAGCACCCTGGGCGAGAAAGATTCTGCCCGATTGCACCTTACGGAAGCTTTTCAAAATGTCGTGGCATTGGAAAGCTTTTACCCCTTGGTGAGTGCTGGCCGCGAGTTGAAGGAGTTTCTGGAAGAGGCGCAAGGTTTTCCTCAGGTAGAGAAACCAGCCTTTCGCTTGTTAGCAGAGGTTATCCGTTTCGAAGAGGAGCTTCCCCGACTGCGTCGCCAGATTTCTCCCCCTGAGGTTCAGGAAGTTGCCGTGCCTCCGGATTTAGATATCCAGGCTTTTGGCCGCGGCTGGGTGAAAGTTAAAGGTGAGCCTATTGTCAAGCCGGAGTGGGTCAATCAAAAAACCGTCCGGGAGTTGTTCTTCTTTCTCCTGACGCGCCCCAAGGGTCTGACAAAAGAGAGCCTTGGCCGTGTTCTATGGCCGGAAAGTTCCCCGGAACAACTCAAGACTCAATTCAAGAACGCTATGTATCGCTTGCGAAAGGCTCTGGGGAAGGGTGTAGTGGTTTACGATGCGGAGGGAAAGCGATACCATTTTAATTGGGATTTGGATTACCGCTATGACGTGGAAGAATTCCGAGCTAAATTCGTTCAGGCTCTGAAGACAAACGATCCGGAAGATCGTCTCAATGCTTTTCAAGAATCTGTGGAGTTCTATGCCCATCCTTATTTATTGGGGATGGATGGATTATGGGTGGAACCCATCCGGGTGCGGTTGTTTCGGGATTACAAGAAAGGGGTATTGACTATGGCGGAAATGTATCTCGATTCCGGAGAGGCGGAGAAAGCCATCCAAATTTGTCACCGCTTGCTCTCGGTTGACGCTAGTCAAGAAGTCGCCTATCGCCTCGTCATGCGTGCCCACGCTGCCAAAGGGGACCGGGCCGGGGTAGCCCGCCAATACCAACGCTGCCGGCAGGCCTTGGCCCGAGAATTGGACGCTTCCCCCTCCCCGGTGACCAAAGAACTATACGAGCGCTTGATGAGTTGATCTTGAGCGTAAGCAAGCTTACGCACTCCAAAATTGATCTGAGACCGAAGCTCGCTTCGGAAGGGGACGTAAGCAAGCTTACGCATTCCATGCCTCACGTTTCACGCCTCACGTTTCACTCTTCACTCATCACGTTTCACGTCTCACATATCACGGGGGAAAACTCATCGCACAACCCCGCACGCAACAAAACCCAAACCCAACTGTAAGCTTTAAGAGCCTGCTTAAGAGACACCTAAAGAGACCGGGGCCTGGCATAATACAGTCAGTCTTCGAGAAACACGTAGTTTCAGCAAATCACAATTTGATGTCACTTAGTTTAGGTAAAGGAGAAGGTGGTATGAAGCACATCATGCAGGTAACAAAAATGTCTTTGGGGCAGATTGATCGACGCTACATTCAACTGGCGCTCTTGATTTTATCCTTGAGTTTATTCGTCCTAGGCGCGGGTGCGCCTGGCGCTCCTGGCGGAATCGGCGGGTTCTAGCGGATGATCCTACTCCTGGCCGTTGTGGCTGGGTTGGCAGCCGGGTTAGCGCGGGCCTGGAGCAGGCAAGAGCTTTACCAAGCCCCTGGGTTGCGGCTCGTGTGGTTGGTCGTGCTGGCAGTCCTCCCCCAGGTGCTCGCGTTTCATCTCTTCAGCACGGCGAAATTACTTCCCGATCAAATAGCTTCCATAATCCTGGTTAGTTCACAGATACTCCTCATGGCCTTTGTGTGGGTAAACCGCACCCAACCAGGATTTTGGGCCTTGGGCCTCGGGTTAGGGCTGAATTTACTCGTCATCCTTCTCAACGGGGGATGGATGCCCATCAGCCCCGAAACCGTGCAGAAGCTTGTCCCGCACGCCCCACCTGAGGCCTGGACCATCGGGGACAGACTGGGCAGCGGCAAGGATCTCATTTTACCCGTGGCGGGAACCCGGTTAGCGTGGCTATCAGACCGCTTTTTGCTCCCGGCTTGGTCTCCATGGAGGGTCGCATATAGTGTGGGAGATGTTTGGATAGCTTTTGGCACCTTTTGGTTGCTATGGGTGGGTGGTAAGGCTCCCGATCAAAATTAAGTTGTTAGCACAACTCATCCGTATACCCCGTTTTCGACAAGAAGGCGGGGTCTTTAGTACATATTGGAAAAGGGAAAAAATAAAATGAACACGATAACTTTCCAAAATGCAACGATTGATTCTTCAATGCCCGTAATCCCCCATAAAAATGGGAAAGTATTTAGCCGTTTAGTCTCTGCGGCGGTGGTTAATCAGCGGTTTTGTGATTTACTCCTTAATAATCCGACGGAGGCATTGGAAAACGGTTATGGCGGAAAACCATTTCGCTTGGCAAGGGAAGAACAGGATTTAGTGCTTTCTATTCGCGCTGCGAATTTACCCGATTTTGCTATGCAATTGGTGGAACACCGAAAAAATGGAAAAGGGAATGGTAATGGAAACGGTCATTGGTTCTCAACCAAAAAATCAATGGTACTCATGGATCCAAGATAAGTCACGAAGGTCGTTTATAAAACCTGGCAACACTTCTTTGGTCCCCCCTGTGGTTCTTTGGATGGTAGATAATGAGGGGAGGTTTGTGCTTTCCGAGGGGGATGGTCTCTCGATTCTGAGTCTTGAACCCGGTGAGGTCATTGGAAAACCTGTTTTTGATGTATATGCTGAAGTACCTCAAATCCAGGATAATGTTCGTCGCGCTTTAGAGGGGGAAACCGTGGAGGAGATTGTAGAATTTGGGGGTATGATGTGGGAGAGCCGGTATTATCCTGTTCTGGATTTGGAGGGTGAAATTTCTGGGGTAGTAGGAACGGCTTTCGAGATCACTGATTGGCAGAAGCAAAAGTGGAGGCAGGGGATCGTGTTCGATATTGCTGCCTCTTTGCGGACGGTTGATTCCCGTGCTGAAATGCCAGTGGTGATCCTTGACCGGATACGCGAATTGTTGGAAGTGGACAGTGCTGCGATCGTTATACGCTCCTCTTCTGGCGCAGAATTCTTTGTTGAGTTAGCTCAAGGGAACTGGGAAACGCTGAGTGGGCACACGCTATCTTCAATAATCCATCATCGGATGAAAAACAACACAGAATGGATAGCAAACAGTCGCCGATATTTTATGGAGAATGGTCTTTCGCTGGAGCTTTCCACCGTAGATACCCAAGCCATGGCCGGTGTTCCCCTGATCGCCCAGGAGGATCTCATTGGAGTACTCTGGATAGGACGCAGAACCTCCATCACAGAAGATGAAATTCAATTGCTCCTTGCGATTGGAGATATGGCAGCGAATGCCTTCCAGCGTGCAGCTCAACATGAACGCACGGAACGCCGTCTACAACGCTTATCCGCTCTGCATGCTATCGATCGGGCCATTACAAGCAGCTTCGATTTAGGAATCATTCTAGATGTCCTCCTCAATCAGGTTATAGTGCAACTGGAAGTAGATGCTGCTGATGTATTTCTGATGGATTCCCATATCCAAGTGCTAAAATTCGCTGATGGGCGTGGTTTTCGCCACTTGGAGGCGGCCGATGTTAACCTGCGGATGGGAAGAGGACTAGCGGGACGTGTTGCTCGAGAACGTTTGCCGGTCAACATCCCTGACCTATCCCAACTCACTCAACCTCTTGTGCGAACTTCTCTGATCGAGGATGAAAATTTTGTTTTTTATTGCGGTTTGCCGCTGATTTCCAAAGGAAAGATAAAAGGGGTCTTGGAAGTCTTTCATCGTCGTCCATTTGTCCTGGAAAGGGAATGGTTAGATTTTTACGAAACATTGGGCACGCAGGCTGCAATTGCCTTAGATAACACTGAGCTTATCGACAATATACGGCAGACAAACATCAGGCTGAATCTTGCTTATCATGCTACTCTCGAGGGCTGGGTTCAGGCTCTTGATCTCCGTGATAAGGAGACCGAAAGACATACGCAACGTGTTGTAAAACGGACCATACAATTAGCTAGGGCGATGAAGATAGAGGAAGAGAAGCTTGTCCATGTGCAGCGGGGAGCGTTGTTGCATGATATTGGCAAACTCGGGATACCTGACTACATCTTGAACAAGCCAGGCTCCCTTAGTGCGGAGGAAAAGGAAGAGATGAAAAAGCACCCCCTTTATGCGAAGGAGATGCTTTCTCGAATTGAATTTTTGTATCCTGCGCTGGCAATCCCCTACTGCCACCATGAAAAATGGGACGGTACCGGTTACCCGCGCGGATTAAAGGGGGAGCAGATCCCTTTAGAGGCACGCATTTTCTCTGTGATCGATGTCTGGGATGCCCTGGGTTCTGATCGACCTTATCGCAAGGCGTGGCCGCAAGCGAAGATATATGAGTACATCCAAAATCAATCGGGGATATATTTTGACCCTCGGGTGGTCCAAGCCTGGTTAACTGAGTTTAGAATTCAATAATATTGGGACTCTTTCACATTCAGAAACGCGGTTGCTAAACCGGTATGTTATAATGCTGTTATTACATTTTGGTATGTGAGAACAATATTGCTTGTTGAAGACTAGCCCCCAGGAACCGCGTTCCTCTGAGGAACGCGGTTCCTGGGGGGCGGGGCCAAAAAGGAGACTAGATGTCCTATCCACCGCTTCAATTTAGGGTTTGTTATCATATCTATAATCGCGGCAATAATGGGGAATTTGTTTTTAAAGAAGAGCGCAATTACCACTATTTTTTAGGACTTTATGCTAAATATATTGCTCCTATTGCCGATACTTATGCCTATAGTTTGTTGAACAATCATTTCCACTTTTCGCTAAGAATCAAGGATCAAGACGAGTTATCCGTTGCCAAGCAACCCGGTTCCTCCGAGGAACCGGGTTGCTTGGTAATTAGCCAATCCTTCGCTACGTTTTTTGGAACCTATACCAAAGCCATTAACAAAGCTTATTCTCGGACTGGGACATTATTTGAGGGCCGCTTTAAACGGAAACCAATTACTGACAATAGCTACTTTACTCGTCTGATCACTTATATCCACCAGAACCCCCAGCTCCATGGTTTTGTGGATGATTACCGCGATTGGCCCTATTCGTCTTATCAGGCTTTGTGCAGCTAACATGAAACCCGGCTCGCTAGAAAGCAAACGCTAGAATGGTTTGGCGGAGTGGTAGAATTCGTCCACTTTCATGATGAAGTATATGATTTTCAATTGATTCAGCCCTTGATTGAGAAAGGTTTTGAGTAGATGCTACCCTCCAGGAATCGCTTAGCCCAGGAACCGCGTTCCTCTGAGGAACGCGGTTCCTGGGCTCTATCCCCTGCCTACGGCGGTGAAGGCTGGTCTCCCCGAACCCAAACCCATCGCGAAGAAATCGGCTCCTTGTGGGGCGCGTGCGGGGTAGATAGCGAATACGCCTCCCTCCAGGCCGTATTACTCCACGCTCCCGGCCCAGAGTGGGACGATATCCCCGACCCCGGCGCGGTGCAGATGGTGGACGCGCCCGACCTCGCTTTGGCGTGTGCGCAGCATGAGGCCATCGCTCATGCTTATCGCGACGTGGGCGTGAGTGTTCACTACGTGGGGCCCAGCCAAGTTCCGCCTCCCAATTTGATGTTCTGCGCCGATTTGTTTTTCATGACTCCCGAAGGCGCTATCCTGGCCCGGCCCGCCTCCACGGTGCGGGCCGGCGAGGAGCGCTGGATTGCCCGCCGCTTGGCCGATTTGGGCGTTCCCATCCTGCGCACGCTGCGGGGAGCGGCCACCTTCGAGGGGGCGGACGCGCAATGGCTCAACCCCCAGGCTGTGCTGCTCGGGCGCGGGTTGCGCACCAACGCTGAGGGCGCGGCCCAGGTCACGGATGCGCTGCACGGGATGGGGGTGAGTGTCATCCCCGTGGATTTACCGATTGGAACCATGCACCTGATGGGCATGTTGCGTTTCCTTGACCGAGATTTAGCCGTCGCCTGGCCGGGACGCCTTTCATTTGTCGCTGTGGAGGCTTTGCACGCGCACGGCTATCAGGTGATATTCATCCCTGACGAGGCGGAAGCGAAAAACCACGCCCTCAACTTTGTCACTTTGGGGCCGCGGGAAATCCTCATGCCGGCTGGGAAACCGGTCACGCAGGCATTTTATGAAAGTTATGGGGTCACGTGCCACACAATAGAAACTGGAGAATTGAACAAAGCCGCAGGGGGAATTGGTTGCCTGACGGGGATAGTGAAGCGTGCCAACTGTTAATCCATTCCCCATTGCTAAGCCGTATTGCGTGTTTGGCCGACTACCCGACTACCTGCCCAAACTCATTCTCAATATCCTCTACAAATTTGGAAAAGTTTTTCAAGCGCATCTTCGTCTTTTCCAAAACGGCAGTTTGCTTCTTGTTTGTGTTCGAAATATTTGCCCGTGACTTGACCCCCTATGGTGGAAGTTGCTGCCCAGACGGGAGTTGCTGCGCCCTGGGCGGGACTCTCATGTCCCCCAAAACCAAGATTGTTGCTCAAGGTTGAGTTGACATCCCCGGGATGGCAGGCGTTTACGGTGATATTATGGAGTTCGAAGCGTTTGGCAAAAGCCACCGTTAACATGCGGTCGGCTTGCTTCGATTGGCGGTAAGCTGTTCCGTTGCGGTATGGTCTGCGCTTGAATTCGAGGTCGCTGAGATCAAGGTCGCCGGCCCAATAACTGGCCACGTTCACAATCCGAGCCGGAGCCGAGTCTTTCAGGGTTTCGCTAAATCCCTCCATCATCCAAAAATACCCCAACACATTGGTGGCAAATTGCAGCTCTATGCCTTCGGGAGTTTCCTTCCGTGTCTGGGGAGTGACAGCAGCGTTGTTGACCAAGACATGGAGTGGGCCGTGCCAGCCTTCTACCAGCTTTTCAATGGAACCTTTGCGTGAGACATCTACCACCTTAAAGTGGACCTGCTCGTTTCCAGTTTCTTGGATAATATCCTGAGCAGCTCGATTGGCTTTGGATTCGTTTCTACACAGCAGAATTACGCGGTAGTTCTTGGAGGCCAATTCTTGAGCAATGGCTTTACCGATTGCCCCAGTAGCGCCGGTCACAGCAGCGATGCGTGAAGAGGGATTTAGTGTGGTCAAGTTCTTTTTTCCTTTGTGATAGGTGAAATCTCAGAGTAGTGTAGCCCAATTTTGAGGTTGCGTCAATAAAAGTTGGGCAACCATTCAGGGCAATCGCATTTGGGTGCATTTCATTTGGTTAGAAACCCCAGACCTGACAGGTTTTAGAACACTATTATGGGGCCAAAATTGCTTGAAAAGTAGTAAAATCCGTATTCGAAAGGGTTTCATAGAAAACCTGTCAGGTCTCTGCCTAATCATTTGAAACACACCTATCGCATTTAGAGAAAAACAGGTATCTTCTCAAAATTTTGGGTGTGAACGGAATGTCATGCCCCTCGCCCCCCGCCCCCC
>DAOUWT010000210.1 GCA_030666985.1 Chloroflexota bacterium | reverse complement strand
TGGATCAACCTCCGGGGCGGGGAAGTTCTAGCCGGGGGGAGCACTATCACCCAGCAAGTAGCGCGGACTCTGCTCTTCAGCACCGAGGAGCGCTTCGAGAACACCATCCGCCGCAAATTGCGCGAGAGCGTGCTGGCACAGCAACTAACACGCCGCTATTCCAAAGATGAAATCCTGGCCCTCTACCTCAACCAAACCTATTACGGGGGATTATCTTACGGAGTCGAAGCCGCCGCCCAAACCTATTTTGGCAAACCCGCCGCCGAACTGGATTTGGCCGAAAGCGCACTCCTGGCCGGGCTGCCTCAAGCCCCCTCGCTCTACAATCCCTTGCTGAACCCCGAAGCGGCCCAAGAACGCCAAAAAGTAGTCCTGGGACTCATGGAAAAAGATGGCACAATCACCGCCCAAGAGCGGGAACTGGCCGAAGGGGAACCCCTGGCATTCTCCGCCGCTCCCTACCCCATGGAAGCCCCTCACTTTGTCCTGTGGGTGCGCGCCCAACTGGACGGTCTGCTCCTACCAGAAGAGCTTACCCGCTCCCTCACCGTCCGCACCACGCTCGACCTCACCTGGCAGCACCACGCCGAACGCGCCATCTCCCATCACCTGGAGACCATCCAAGAAGATATGAGCGGACTGGGACACAACGTCCACAACGCCGCTTTGGTAGCCCTCGACACACACACCGGGGCCATCCGCTCCCTGGTTGGCAGCCCCGATTATTTTGCCCAAGATATAGCCGGAGCGGTCAACATGGCCCTCATCCCCCGCCAGCCGGGATCCGCGCTCAAGCCCATCATCTACGCTGCCGCCTTTGACCCTTCCCAAGCCTCCCCCTGGACAGCAGCCACCATGATCCTGGACGTGCCTCGGAATTTCCCCCTCCACGATGGCAAAACCTACGCCCCCAAAAATTACGATAACCGCTTCCACGGGCCGGTACTCATCCGCGAGGCGCTGGCATCCTCGTACAATATCCCCGCCGTGGCAACCCTGGAGCACATTGGCCTGGAGAGATTTTACGCCCTGGGTGCCGATTTGGGCATCCTGACGCGAACTTCGCCGGAGGAGAGCGATTTATCTGTGGCCCTGGGGGGCGGGGAGGTCACTCTCTTGGAGCTGACGGCTGCTTATGGAGCCTTTTCCAATGGCGGCAGCCGCCTGTCACCCTTCGCCATCTCCACCATCACCGGCGCGGCGGGGGAGGTCCTTTACGAGTCCCCATCCCCGGGCCAAGTGCGTGTTCTGGATGAGCGCGTGGCGTGGCTCATCTCCGATATTTTGAGCGATAACGCAGCCCGCACGCCGGGATTTGGCCCCAACAGCGCACTCCTCCTCGACCGGCCCGCCGCCGTGAAAACGGGCACCACCTCCAACTTCCACGACAACTGGACCGTGGGATACACACCCGACGACGCGCTGGGGGGGACGCCGGGGCTGGCGGTTGGCGTGTGGGTGGGGAACGCCAGCCACGAACCCATGCTCAACGTGGATGGCCTCAGCGGGGCGGCCCCTATCTGGCATCAGTTCATCCGCACCGTTCTGAGCGGCACGCCCGAAGCGGATTTCACTCCCCCCCCGGGGATGGTGCGGGTGCGGGTTTGCTCCCTCTCGGGCCTCCTCCCCACCGACGCTTGCCCCTACCAACGCCTGGAGTGGTTCATCGACGGCACGCAGCCCACCGTGCAGGACAACCTTTATAAGGAAGTGGTGGTGGATACCTTTACCGGGGCCGTGGCGGATGGGGACACCCCGCCGGAGCGGCGGCGGACAGTGGTGGTGCTGGATTTACCGCCCGAGGCGCGGGCCTGGGCCAGGGGTGAGGGAATCCCCCTCCTCAGCGATCTCCGAGCCACGGCGGACAGCGCCCCCAATCCCCCCCTGCTTTTGCTATCCCCCGGCCCCAACACAACCTACTACCTCTCCACCGATGTAGCTCTTGAGGCGCAGCGCATCCACATTGAGGCCCTCAGCCAGGTGGATGCCGCAGAGGTCACGTTGTGGGTGGATGGGGAGGTGATCGCCACCTTCAGCACTCCCCCCTACCAGGCGTGGTGGCCGGCCGTGGAGGGGAATCACCAAGCCTGGGCCGAAGCCCTCACCCCGGCGGGGGACACAATCCGCAGCGAAAGGGTGAACTTTACGGTCAAAGCCAAAGGTGATGAGTAGCAGGGCAAACGCGGGTGCTCAAGAAGGGTTTTGGGCTTGTTGACAGCCTCTAAGACCGCGCTTACAATAAATAGATAGCCAGTTATTTTTAGAACTTGAGGGTGTAATTATCGAAGCATCTGCCACTTTAAGTGTGCTCTCCGAAAAATGGAAACGCTCTCCTTGGGCAGTAAAAGAATTTTATTGATTTCACAGTTAGTATGGAAAAAGGTTTTCAGAAACTTGATAAGGAACTTAGACGAAAGAAACTTTAGTTAAAAGTGCTGGCTAACCCAACATGCACAAGACCGGGCTGGCGCCCGAGGGTAAGCGGCGCGAAAAGTCACGATTGGTTACGAGCAAAGGTTGTTTCAGGCTGAAAACGCCGGATCACGTGAACAAATCGTTAGGTTTCTTGTTGAAATTGCTGGGCAGGTGATGGACGACCGGCATGAGGGGAATTATGAGATTATCACTGCGACATCAAAGGAAGATTCCGAAATTGATGTCCGTCAGGCGCACCATTTTGTTGATGAAGTGAAAACATGGTTGAGGAGGGAGAAATGGTTGTGAAGAGTGTAAACCTAGCACTTCCTGATCAGAAGGCTTTGCAGGAATTTGTTGCTTATTTGCATAGTTCAATCCCTGAGAAAGTAGAGTTCATTGCTTTATTTGGTTCAAAAGCACGCGGTGATAGTCAGCACGATTCTGATATTGATGTATTAGTCATTTTATCGAACGAAGACCGCGAACTTAGGCGAAAAATACTCAGGCAAGCCGCACGTTTTTCATTAGAATATGATGTGCTACTTAGTCCACGGGTAATTGGATTGGAAAGATGGTCTAAAATGCGCGGTTTTTCGCTGTATCAGAACGTCCAGAGAGAAGCCGCTGGGCTGGGAATAGTGAGTGGCGAATTGGTTTTGGGAGCAATATAAGAAGGGCTATCGTCGAAATAAAATCGTGCGCTACCTACCGATGAATTGCAGTGTGTGCGACACGAAGTCGCATGAATAGCTATTGTGACTGGGCAGCCAGGACACAATCCGCAGCGAAAGGGTGAATTTCACGGTCAAGGCCAAGGAGGATGAGTGAAGAGTGAAATGTAAAACGTGAAGATGGGCAATGTCTCTGCACCTAGGTGACGCGGCAATCTTACCCCCAAAGTATTTCTAAAAAGACTTGTCAACGATAGCATTTTTTGCTATCATACAACTGATGAATAGAAAACAACAAAAAACGCTGAACAAAATTTTTAGTAGCCCAATACCAAAAACTTTAGCATGGAGAAAAATAGAAAATCTCTTTGTTTCACTTGGGGCAAAGGTCATTGAGGGAAGAGGTTCGCGAGTACGCTTTGAACTCAATGGCGTTATTGCTACTTTTCACCGCCCTCACCCCCAAAAGGAAACAAAACCTTACCAAGTGCGGGATGCACAACGTTTTTTAAAGGAAGCAGGAATAAGAAAATGAAAACAATGAAATACAAAAACTACGCCGCAAAAATAGAATATAGCGATGAAGATGAGTGCTTTGTTGGTCATATTGCCGCAATTAAAGATATTGTTGGCTTTCACGGGGAATCGGCAGCAAAATTACGCGCCGCATTTGAAGAAGCTGTTGACGATTATCTTGAAACTTGCGAAAAATTAAATCGCACGCCGCAAAAATCCTACTCCGGGAATTTGATGCTCCGCGTTCCCGCTGAGCTTCATGCGGCTGTAGCGGCCGCGGCAGAAGTGAGCGGAAAAAGTATTAATCAGTGGGCAACTGAGACTTTTGCCGAAGCGGTATAGCAAATTAAGTAATTGCTCAAAATCAAGTTTAGGAGGAACCGGGTTTCTCGGAGAAACCCGGTTCCTGCCGTAAAATAAAACTCTATTTTGAGCAGGTTCCAAATTAATCTCCCTGGACCGAGTCACCATGTTGTGCAAGAGCGGTATTTCTTCGCGGGATACCGCTCTTATCCTTTCCCGCTGGCATCTCCCCGCCAATAATTTGGGAGAAGTTGAACCCCTCTCGCCCGTCAGCGGACTCTGGTGGTGCTAGATTGCTTGAAAAAAAGGAGACTCAAAATGACTAAAGTCGATTTTAAGAAAACCCTAAAGCATTTCTATAAACCCCCCAAGAAATTTGGGACAGTGGATGTGCCTGAGATGCAGTTCATTATGGTCGACGGGCACGGAGACCCCAACACGGCTCAAGAATATAAGGATGCTGTCGAGGCGCTCTACGCCGTGGCCTATAAAATGAAATTCATCAGCAAAAAAACGCTAGAAAATGACTACGTCGTCCCGCCCTTGGAGGGACTTTGGTGGGCTGAGGATATGACAGCCTTTACCACCGATCTCGAAAAATCCGCCTGGGATTGGACGATGATGATCATGACCCCAGACTGGGTCACGGCTGAGATTTTTGCTGACGCTGTAGAAGAAGTGCGAAAAAAGAAGAATCCCCCCGCGCTGGACAAAGTCCGTCTGGAACGTTATCACGAGGGGTTATCCGTGCAGATCATGCACATTGGCTCTTATGACGACGAGGGGCCGGTTTTGGCAGAGATGCACAATGACTTCATCCCCGCTAATGGATTCGTCGAAAACGGCAAGCATCACGAAATATATCTCAGTGACCCGCGCCGTGTCGCTCCCGAAAAGCTCAAAACAGTGTTGCGTCAGCCTGTTAGAGCTAGCAAGAGGTAAATGACAGTCACTTACAAAAGTGACTGTCACCTCTGCACCCGCATCGGGGGCTGAACAATTACACCAAGAGGGGGTCGTCCTCCAACTCAGGGAGAGTCTCCAGGTCTGGTTCTTCAGCTTTTCTGAGGATGATCTTGCCTTCCACGTCTTCTGCCTCTTCGTCG
>DAOUWT010000225.1 GCA_030666985.1 Chloroflexota bacterium | reverse complement strand
TCAACACAAGGCAGACTAAGAACCAAGTTACGGCTCGTCCCAAATTGGGAGTGGACTGGGCGATATCTTCCAGGTCAAGATTTGCGTACTTGGCACGCCCGGTCTGATCCTCGGCGAAAATGGGGGAAGCCTGGGGATTTTTATCAATTTTCTTGGCGTAACGCACTAAGAAAATGGCAAAAACAGCATATATGACAATGAAAATCGGGATACGGAACCATGCCCCGGAGAAGAGCGGCAAGCCGGCAATTTTTTGGGCGACGCCAACGGTGAAAGGGTTGGTTATGGCGGCTGAGAAGCCCATATTGGTGGCCAAGACGCTCATTCCCAGCCCGACCAATGCATCCCAGCCCAAGTAATATGAAAGAGCCAGCATGAGAGGAACCAGGGGAATCACCTCTTCGAAGATGCCGAAAAATGCACCGAGGGTCATAAAGAAAAATGAGATTACCAAGAGCAAAACATATTTCTTTCCCCCAAAGGCACGCACAATTTTGCCAACGCCGGCTTTGAGGATGCCTATTTTATCTAAGACAGCAAATGAGCCGCCCACCATGAGGACAAAGACTCCGATGACGATTATCATCAGGCCGTCGGGGCCGCCCAGGGCCTCTATGGGGGCTGTGAACCATCTCCAAATGGGATAGTTGGGTTGCTCTACATATTGGAAGGATTCGGGGATGATGAGTTCGCGCCCGTCCTGGATTTCCCGCTGATAGCTCCCTGCTGGGACGACGCGCGTCAATATTCCAGCGGTTATCATGAGAATTAGGAGAATGATGACTGATTGAAGAAATGCTTTGAGGCTGATTTGTGCGCCGGCTTTGTTTTCCATGCTTTGCTCCGTTTAGTGAAACGTGAGACGTGAAGACGTGAGGCGTGATTGAGTGATTCACGCATCACGTTTTACGTTTCAGATTAATGTGAATTCACAGCTTATGAATGCCCTCTTCGGTAACTACAAAATTCATGGGGATGTCGTATTCCCCGTAAGGTACATGCTCAAAAAATAGGGATTGATAAGTGATTCCCAGAGTCACTCCCTCGTAATCGCAGAGGAAGCGGTCGTAAAAGCCGCCTCCAAAGCCCAGCCGCCAGCCTTGAGAGTCGAAAGCCAGGCCTGGAACCAGGGCCAGGTCTATCTCTTCTGGGGGGATGGCCGGACAATCTGGGGAGGGTTCCCGCATTCCATAGTCGTGGAGTATCAGTTTCGAGGGGTCATAAACATGAAAAGCCATCTGATTTCCGGGCAGAATGCGGGGGATGGCCCACCTTTTGCGGGGGTGACGCTCTAGCAAAGGCGTTAGGTCAACCTCGTTTTGCATGGGCATGTAGGTCAATATGGTTTGGGATGCACTAAACACGTCCCAGTTTTCAATGTGGTCACAGATGGCAGTACTGGCATGGAGGCAGGCATCCTCAGTTAAAGAAGAGCGAATGCGTTTGGATTTTTGGCGTAATTGGCGTTTGGTGGATGTGATATTTTTTGACATAGATTATACTCCCTGTGATTGAAATCACAGGCTAATTAAAGTAAAGTCCGTTGAAACGGACTCAAAACAATGCTTCCAGTCCGTTTCAACGGACTTCGTTTTTGTTAGCCTTGAATTTCAATCCAAGGATGCCAGGGATGCTTCTATCAACTTCCTTACGGCACGAAAATAAAACTCAATCATCTGACACACGCCGATTCCAGAGACCGTTGCTTATCTTCAAGCAAATGCAAAGTCCTTATTTCGCCCCACCACTCAATGAAATCGAGCGTCTCTTCAAGTTTACCAGTTTCAAACTTTTGCTCAAATTCTATTGTACTCATTGCAAATTGCTCCTCAAAGTCAACCAATCGCTCACGGGTACGGACAATGCCATACCGAAGTGTTTTCAACTCGCTGCGGATGGCTGATTGGAGCAAAGGCTTAAATTTTTCGGCATCTGGGGTAGCAACGGTTATTTGTTGTAGCATAGATTACTCCTTGTTGCTGGATAACGTCTAGGAAACTCATTATAACAAAAAAACACCATTCGTGGTCACATTCGTGGATGGCGAGTCAGTTTTCCAAAATAATCATCCCGAATTGAATCTGTATTTTCTTATGCAATATGTTAGAATCTGTCTGGTTTTTAGTACACCTAAACTACATCCAGGACTCTATAATATGCAATCTCATTTCAGTAGTTCTCGCAAAAAAGAAACATCCTCATATTTAAAACACCGCTATTGGCTGTTATTGATTTTAGCCTTACTTTTACCCCTATTCGGATGCGGGCAAGAGCAAATATCCGAGGGACAAAGCAACACATCCTCCTCCCAAACGCAAACCATCGAAAATAAAGGTTCCGACACCTTGGTCAATATCGCCTTGGCGTGGGCTGAAGCATACATGAAAGAGAATCCTGACATGCGCATCTCCGTCACGGGAGGCGGTTCGGGCACGGGTATCGCTGCCTTGATCAACGGCACGGTCAATATTGCCAATGCTTCACGAGCCATGAAAGCAGAGGAAATAGAGGCCGCTGAAGATAACGGTATCACGCCGGTGCAGTTCGTGGTGGCCCGAGATGCGATTGCCATCGTCGTTCACCCCTCGAATCCGGTGGATGAACTCACCTTAGAGCAAATCTCCGACATCTACACCCTAAAAATCACCAACTGGAGCCAGGTAGGGGGAGAAGACCGACCCATTGTTCCCCTATCCCGCCAGTCGAACTCTGGCACATACATCTACTTCCTGAAGAACGTAGTCAGGTTAGGAGATAAAGAAAGCGACCTCTTATTTTCGCCTAACACATTGCTCATGCCCTCCTCAGAAGGGATCAGCGCGGAGATTCGGCAAAATCCCAACGCCATCGGTTATGATGGACTTGGCTACGTGACAGAGGATCAGAAGGTGATCGCTGTCGCCGTTGACAGTGAGGGAGACTACGTGCTTCCATCAAGTGAGACGGTCAACGCCAGTTCTTATCCCATCGCCCGCCCCCTTTATATGTACACAGCCGGTGAGCCAACCGGGCTGATAAAAACTTACCTGGATTGGATACTCGACGAGGGGCAAGCAGAAGTTTCTCGATTAGGATTTGTACCGTTGAAGTAGATGAAATTATAAATGGAGATCACATCTTGAATACCCCCCCCACTCCCGACAAACCCCAGCGCAATTGGGGCACGTTTTTCATCGAAGCCCTGATCCGCCTCCTGGGATTTTCGAGCATCGGATTTGTCTTGCTTATCTTCCTTTTCTTGATGCAAGAGGGCATCCCCGCTTTCTTCAAAGTATCCCCTGGGAATTTGCTAAGTGAACTCTGGTACCCCACCTTTGATTTATATGGCCTATTACCCCTACTACTAGGGTCTATTCTCATCACAGTGACGGCTATCGCTATTGCCCTTCCCCTCAGCGTGGCAACCGCCGTCCTGGTGCGGGAGGTCGCCCCCGCCTGGGTGCGTGAGATTCTCAAGCCCATGATCGAGGCCTTGGCCGGTATCCCCTCGGTGGTACTGGGCTTTTTGGGGATGACGCTGGTAGCCCCCATCGTGCAGAAGTTGGGAGCGCCGACCGGCCTGACAGCCTTCACCGGCGCGCTCATCCTGGCCTACATGTCCATGCCCACCATAATCAGCGTCGCTGAAGACGCCCTGGATGCAGTTCCCAAAAGCTACCGGGACGCTGGCTTATCCATGGGAGCGACCCAGTGGCAAACCATCTGGCGGGTGGTGGTGCCGGCAGCCCGCTCGGGGATCGTCACAGCGGTCATGCTGGGGATAGGACGCGCCATCGGCGAGACAATGGCCGTGATGATGGTGACAGGCAACGCAGCCCGCATGCCCTTGACACTCGACTCCCTCTTCCGCCCAGCCCGCACCATGACCGCCACCATCGCCGCCGAAATGGGAGAAGTCGCCCACGGCAGCACCCACTATCACATGCTGTTTGGCCTCGGCCTCATCCTCTTCATGCTGACGTTTATCATCAACCTCATAGCCGCCTCAACCATTTTCAAGAAACGCCAAAAAGGAGGCTTACGCTGATGAAAAACCGCTCCCTGACCCAAAAAATCGGTTTCGCAGCCCTGGTCGCAGCCGCCCTAATCGTGGTACTGCCCATTCTGCTGGTCATCGGCATCATCGTAGCAAAAGGCATTAGCGCCATCAACTGGGATTACCTGACAACCATGCCCCTAGAGGGGATGAAAGCGGGGGGGATTTTCCCCGCCATTTTGGGGACGTTGCTCCTCACCCTGGGGACGGCCCTTACCTCCATCCCGGTGGGGGTGGGGGGAGCTATCTACCTCTCGGAATACGCCCGTGACACCGTGCTCACCCGCGCCATTCGCCTGGCGATCATCAACCTGGCGGGGATTCCGTCCGTGGTGTATGGTTTGTTCGGCCTGGGATTGTTCGTGCTGCTCCTCAACTTTGGGACATCCATCCTGGCGGGATCGCTAACCCTGGCGATCATGACCATACCCATCATCATCAGCTCCGCCGAGGAGGCTCTCCGCGCTGTCCCGACCGAGTTCCGCACCGTCAGCGCCAGCCTAGGCGGAACCCGCTGGCAGGGAATCCGCCACATCGTCCTCCCCCAGGCACTGCCCGGCATCATCACCGGCGTTATCTTGGGTCTCCTGCGGGCCGCCGGCGAAACGGCTCCAATCCTCTTCACCGTAGCGGCTTTTTATCTGCCACGCTTGCCCAGTTCTCCCTTCGACCAGACCATGGCTCTGCCCTATCACCTTTATGTGATCAGTACACAAGTGCCCGGAATGCCTGTGCAAATGCAGTACGGAACAGCCCTGGT
>DAOUWT010000052.1 GCA_030666985.1 Chloroflexota bacterium | reverse complement strand
GGTGTTCTTCTTCAGGCGCGCCCATTATAACCTCTCCCGCCGGGACATAGACCATGGTCATCCCATCCACGGGAGAGACCTGGGTGGAGCCAGCCTCTAGGTCTTCCGCCGTCGGTGTTGCCACTTCCTCCTGGCTTTCAAAATCAACTTCGCTTAAATCCCAAATCTTGTAATAATCATATTCCCAACCGGCATCTCTAACCAAGAGACCTTGGTTAATATAAATAGTACTCCCGCCAGGGTCTACAGCCGTATATGCAAGTTCTCCATTAACAAAAGCGGCAATTTGATCTCCTAAAATGAACAAGGTTAACGTATTAGATTTTGAAGCATCAAAGCTGCTCAAGGCCAAGTCTTCCTGTTGATTTGGCCCTGCTGATCGGGCCAAATTCACATCGCCAGACGAAAAGAATCCAGTAACTAGTCCTATCTCGTTACTTATAGCATTAGTGGAAAAATTACACTCGCCCTGTAAACCAGATTCTAAAATACGAAACTCAAATTCAACCGCGAATGTATCAGAACTAATATTTTGTAGTTCTCCACCCATATGATAATCCCCCGGGCTTTCATCAGTGATAATTAGTTTCCCATCCTCTACCTTGGCGTTTTCCATATAACCCTCGAAATCCCAGGTATCAAAGCTGGTCTGGTAGGTGGGTTCTTCGCTTTGGATTGCATCGAGAGCGATTTGGATGGCAGAGCGTGCGGGCGTCGGTTGTGAAAACTCGCTGGTGTTCTCTCCTGGAGAACGGGATGTGGCGGTCAGGAATTGTCCAGCAATCGCTTTACCTGTATTAAAATAGAAATGCCCGTATTGATTTGCTGTGACTGTGCCTTCATAAACTTTTCCATCTTGTGTGTCTGTACTAAAAATCTCCACAACACAGTTCGTGCAAGCCTGACCGCTTACAGTGCCCGAATCAAGGTCATAATAAAAAATATTGGGCGGAATCGAATATGCATAACCGGGGTCGGTGAAGCAAATGCCGGAAGCCAAGGGTTCATTATCATGTATTGAGTTTGCGGTTATATTATTGGAGTTCGCATCCAAACTGCGTATCTCAATACCACACCCTCCCACATGATAGGCAATAATATTATTCGGGCCAATCGTGTTTCGGCTAGCATCTTCTTCAAGGAAAATGCCAGCGGCTCTGTTTCCCGTTTTCTCAGAACCAGTTATATCAGTGCCAATCAGGTTGCCAGTAATTGTGTTATCAGAACCTCCATGTATTGCAATCCCGTCTGCATTGCCACTAAATAAATTCCCTTCGCCGAGCGGACCAAGTCCAATGGATCTATCTCCGCCAATAGTATTGAAATGGGCATTTTCCTGAAGATGTATGCCTGGGCCAGTGAAATTAACAACCTGCAAACCTTTGATAGTATTATATTCTGAATTAATCGCGATACCTGATGTCCATTCGCCACCAGCTTGATTGCCATCCAAGATGACTCCAGCGTTGCTGGCATCCAAAGTCAGGTATCCTTGTGTAATTATTAGAAGTTCTCTTTCTAATATGATTGTCACTGGATTCTCTGGCGGGAAAACGACTGGATCAAAGGTAATGGTATCGCCGGTCTGTACATCCAACAATGCCTGGCGCAATGTCCCAGTCCCGCTATCTTCCGCGCTAGTGACAATGATGGTTTCCCCTTGAGGAACGGCGGTTGCCTCAAACGCTGTTGATGTCGTTTCAGATTCTCCTTCGGCCATCAGCGTGACTGTTTCAGTGATTCCTTCAACCTCTAGGGTGGGAGCAGCCCCAAAAATTCGCGGCCCAAAGAGTATCCCCAGAACCACCACGATCACAGCCGCCACGCCGCCATACACCCAGGGGGATTTCCAAATTGAGGCTTGCCCTTTGGCTTCCACAGCTTCCACCAACAAGCGCGAGGTGGATTTATAGGCCGGGTCTTGGGCTATGATCCCCTGAAGCAGTTTCACGGCCCAACCATAATTTCTCTTGCGCAGGGCATTTTGGGCCTCGGCATAATCGCTTGCAATTGCGGCATATTTTTGTGCGTATTTGAGGGATTCTTCAATCTCGTCTTGATCTTCCGGCCCGAGGGTCAGATAGCGTCCCCAGGCTTGAATAGCTTCCTCCCATTTCTCATCGGTGGTGGCGTTCTTGGCCTGGGTTTTGAAGGTGTCTAGCTGGGCTTGAAGCTTGATGGCCTTAATTGCTTCTAATTTTTTATCTAATATTGGATCATCGGATGCTCGTTCTCGTGCTTTTTTATACGCTTGAATGCCAGTCAAACGCTGCTGAGCATCAACATGGCCCTGATTGAGAGTCAACACCCGCTGATAGCGCTGAATAGATTGCTCAATATCATCAAGCGCCAGAGCCTGATCCCCCCAGGCCAAAAGGGAATCACACAATCCCGTTTGGGCAGCTACATCTGTCGGATCAATGACCAGAGACTGTTCAAAAGCCGTAACAGATTCTTGATAAGCCTTAGTTTCGAGCAAGGTTGTGGCGATTCTGAGATGGGCTTTGAGATACCCAGGGGCAACCTCTAAAGCCTGCTGGTAGTCGTCGAGAGCATTTTTAAGTTCTCCCCGAGAGCGATATTCATCTCCAATCTCAATGCGGCGATTGGCTATGGGGTTGATCTCGGTCAACTCCTCGCGCACACGATCCAGAGGACGGTTCTGCTTCAGCCATAGGCGCATCAGATAGATAATAAAACCATTATCTCTGGTGAGAACATCCTTATCTCTTAAATGGATCAGAGCCGAGTTCAAATCATTCTCGATGAATCTGATTCGCTGCTCGTGGAGGATGTTTGCCAGTTCTTGGTTAGTTACACCTTCTTCTCTTTGGGCTAGAATGGCCAGGGCCCATTTCTCCAAGTTGGAAGCCTCATCCCACACGAACTTAAGATTAACTGTCCCGCGCTCGATGACATCTTCCACCACGGACTCTACGTCTCCACGGCTGATTTCACGATCCCCGGTTTTCTGGCACAGCGAGAATAATTCATGGCACATCAACTGGGTGAAATAGGGATGTCCGGTGGTGATTTCGTAAATTAATTTAATAGCTTGGCGATCATATTTAATTATCCCCTCAACTGGCTTGGTAATGAGCCGCTGGCAACTTTCTTGCTCTAGGAAACTGATTTTGCGATACAAGGCAGATTTGAAAAAATCTGTGTAGGCGGCCTGCATATACTCCAATTGGTTTCCTGAAGAACCAATGGAGTAAATGAAATTCAACCCCTCTAAGTTCATCAACCGGCGTAAATAGGCGATTAATGGTTTTGCCAAACTGTCTTGAATATCCTCTTGGGTCAGGGTATCAAATTCGTCAAAGGTCAGCAACAGAATACGATCACCTAATTTAGAGCGCAGAGAGGGAAAGAATTCCGTGATGAGATAGTCTGTATTTTCTGTAAAAGCTTGGCGGTCTGGGCGAGGAATATCAAAACCATAATCCCTTGTCAGCGTGCGGACAATCTCCCGCGCTACCCACCACAAAAAGCGATCCAGGGTGGTATTGGTTCGTCCCTGAAAATCAAAAAACACCTGTATGTACTTGTCACTTAAAAAATTTGGAATCTGTTTGAGAACCGATGTCTTTCCCACGCGTCGTTGGCCATGCAGCACCAAAATATGGTCAACGTATTTCCCCGCTAGGCTGCGCTCAATCCAACTGAAGACCTCCTCGCGCCCAAAGAACATACTGGACTCGGTGATAGGTGCTCCGGCGATATAGGGATTAAGGATTTCGTTCATTGGGTATGTCCATATCTCTTGGGAAAAGGGAGGTCGCCTAGATTATACTATAATAAACTTGGCATGGGGGTTGGTATATTGGGAAACCGGGAAACACGTGCCAATGACCGGCATTGCAAATGGCGTCGCAATTCCCCCAGAACTTGGGCGTGATGTCGGTGTAGGCGGCATTTTTGAGCGTTTGACCCAGCCTCGTGCTAATTGTATCTTTCCAATATTTTGGGGTGGGACTGAGACTTCCGAAGTTTTCGTAGTGCAAATTTCGGAAGTCTGCCCCTCATTTTTGAGATGATACGGCTAATTCGTGAAATTCGTGGCAAATGTTTGTTCAACCCCGTGAAATCCTAAAGAGCCTCTTGTTATAAAGACTCCAATTCATTCCTTTCGGCATTCGTTGTAGTGTTTTTGTGCAAAACTTTCGAGTATTCAAGGGCATAACGCTTGTTGGAGAAACCGTGTAGGAAAATAGTCCCCTTTAGCGTCAATGCCCGCGCTTATAAGGAACTACGACAGCTATATCTGTCATTGGATAGTGCTTCTGATTTCGGGTGTTCATCTCTGCGCCTAAGTGGGCGGCTGTTGCTGCTATTAACGCATCCCCTAATTCTATATGATGGCTACGGCGAAATTGTTGCAAATAAATAAACCCCTGCTTGGCGTCCAATAGCTTCGTTGATGTCTACCAATTGAAACATGGCTAGTAACCGTTCTGTGCGTTTTTCCTCTCCTGAACGCATACCACTTAACAACTCGGTCAGAGTTATAATCGAAATTGCAAGTATTTCCCCAGCAGCCATAGTTTCAGCGAAATAATCCAACGTGGCCTGATGCCCATGAAAGTGGTCGATGACAATATCAGTATCAATCAGTTTCATAGTCCAACCCATCCAATCGATTTCCCTCACGAATAGCATTCACATAATCAACACTATCAGCAGGAATATCATCCCTATCGGCCCACATACCAAATGTTTCTTGAAGACGAGCGCGAATCATTTCAATAGGCGTAATGATTAAACGGCCAGACGAATCAACGTTAATAGATACTTTATCCCCTGCTTGAATAAATTCCTGAAATTGTGGTGGAATATTCAACGCAAATTCTGAGTTTACGATTGCAATGGTCATTGGACACCTTCCTATTAAGTTAACTCTAGACTATCTTGAAACGCTCACTAAACCTAATTATACACGATTTATGCCTTGACTCTGTACATTCCTGATGTCCTGCACCTCGCTCCCCATATCCCCATCCTCCCAGCTCCCAACCCTCATCCCAAGCATTTTTCCTCGGTCATCTCTGTTTTTGAGATGACACATTTTCCGCGTTTTCCGCGTACAACTCTCACAACACCGACACCGGCCCCACCTCCACCTTCCACTCCACGCCGGGCAAGCGTCCCTCCAGCAGCCCCACCGGATTCGGCCCCCGCAAAATGATCTGCCACCTATACTCCCCCCGCACGCGCTCAAAAAAGCACGGCACCGGGCCGATCATCTCCGTCCCCCGGTAGTCCCCCGCCTCCATCCAGCCCCGGATTTTCCGCGCCAACTTCTTCGCCACTTCCTCCGCCTCTTGAGAGCGGTGCGAGCGCGTCTCCAGGCGCACCAGCTTGCTAAAAGGCGGATAACCCAGTTCTCGGCGGTGGGCGATCTCCTGGCGGTAAAAGCCGCGATAATCGTGGAGCGAGGCGGCCTGCATCACGAAATGCTCCGGCTGAAAAGTTTGGAGGATAACCTGCCCCCCCAGCGGGCTTCGCCCCGCCCTCCCCGCCACCTGGGTGAGAATTTGAAAACTGCGTTCGTTGGCACGGTAATCGGGAAAATTCAGCCCCATGTCGGCAAGAACAATCCCCACCAGCGTCACCAGCGGGAGGTCTAGCCCCTTGGCCAGCATCTGCGTCCCCACCAGCACATCGGCATCGTGAGTGCGAAAAGTCTCCATGATTTTGGCGTGTCCCCCCTTTTGGCGCGTCGTGTCCCTGTCCCAACGCAGGGTGCGCACGCCGGGGAAACGCGCCCTCAGCACCCGCTCCACCTGCTCTGTCCCCGTGCCGTACTGCTTGATCTGCGTGCTCTTGCATTTAGGGCAAGTGCGGGGCATTTTTCGAGTGTAATTGCAGCGATGGCAGCGTAAAGCCGCATCCCAACGGTGATAAGTGAGCGGCGTATCGCAGCGCGGACACTCCAGGGCATAGCCGCAATCCCGGCAAAAAACGTAGGTCGCAGTCCCCCGCCGGTTGAGGAATAAAATGGCCTGCTGACCCCGCTCCAAGACTTCTTCGAGGCCTTTTTGCAAAGAGCGGCTGAAAATGGAGCGATTGCCAGATTTCAGCTCCCGCCGCATATCCACCACCTCCACGGGGGGAAGTTGCGCCATTTGCACCTCGTCTTCTAGGGGGAGATAGCGGGGGATGGCCGGCCGCTGGCCCGTTGCCTCCACCTGGGCCTGGACGGTGTCCCGGTGGGCCAGGATCCGCTCCGGGAGGCCGAGGGCCTGCCACTCCCCCTGGGCGGCCTTGTACGTGGATGCCACGTTGGGCGTGGCAGAACCCAAAACGCAAACCGCGCCGCTGAGCCGGGCGTAGGCAATGGCCGCGTCCTGAGCGTGGTACAGCGGGGGCTGCTCCGATTGGTAATAAGACTCGTCGTGGCACTCGTCCACCACAATCAGCCCCACGCGGGGGAAGGGGGTGAAGAGCGCACTGCGGGGGCCAACGATGACCGAAATCTCCCCATCCCGCGCCATGCGCCAGGTGTCGTAACGCTCCCCGGGCGAAAGCTGAGAATGTATCACCCCCACCTCACCCGGAAAACGCCGCAGGAAACGCCGCACAGTTTGGGGCGTGAGAGCAATTTCGGGCACAAGAATAATGGCCTGCCGCCCCTGCTCCTGCACCGCTTTCACGGCCCGTAAATAAATCTCCGTCTTCCCCGACCCCGTCACGCCGTAGAGCAAAAATGGCTTGCTCGGCGTCCCATCTAAGGCATTTTCGATCTGCTCCCAAGCCTCTCTTTGCGCCTCGGTGAGATTAAGCTGCTGGGGAGGGCCTGGGGAGAGGTCTTCCAGCGGGTCGCGGCGGACGGTTTTTTCAGTGATGTGGAGGAGGCCCTTTTTGGATAGTTGGCGCAAATCGGACAGGTTGCCCCCGCTCTCAGCGTATACCTGGGGGGTGGGGAGCGCGTGGGGGGCGTTGAGCAGGGCGTGGAGGATGCGTTGGCGGCGTGCCAGCGCGGCGGGGTGACCCGCCTGGGCCAGGGAGTCCATCTGGGCTTGGGCCTCCCCGGGGGAGCAGACCAACTCCACGAAGCGCACCAACTTGGGCCGCACGGATGGGGCTTGCAGCACAGCTTTGCTCTCGATTACGCCGCGACGCTCCAGGGCACGGGCCGTGGCTTGCCAGTGTTTGCGGGGCAGGGCGTGCTGGATTTGGCGTCCACGCAGGGGGCCGCGCTCCGCCAACAAATCCACGAACCTCGCTTGGGCTGGGGTTAACGCTGAATAAACGTCCTCACCACACCCCAAGCGTTCACGGCTGCGCTTGGTGAAAGAGTAGAGAGAATCCGCCTTTTTGCTCAATCCGCTGGGGAGCATGGCGTGGATGCAAATCCCCAACGGCGTGAGGGTGGTCTCGGAGATGTGGCTGGCCAGCTCAATCTGGGAGGGGGTGACAACCGGTTGAGGGTCAAGGATATGGAGGATGTCTTTCGTCTGGGGGACGTGGGGCTGCGCGATGGCACGCAGAACAATCCCCTGGACGGTTTGGCGCCCAAAGGGAGCAGTCACCAGGTGGCCTGCTGTGATGTCTTCTCTCAGGTGCGCGGGGACGCTGTAATGGTAAACTCCCTGCACGTGAGGGACGTTGACGGCGATTTCGATGAAGTTAGGCATGGGTTTTGAGGATACAAAGGATGCAGAGGGTGCAAAGGGTGCAGAGGGCGCAGAGGGTGCAGAGGGTGCAGAGGAGGCAAGTTTCAGGTAGCAAGTCTTCCTGCTCTCCTGCTTTCCTGATTCCTGGTTTCCTAGTCACTAGTCACTGATTTCCTGTTTTCCTGATTCCCTGACCATCGCCACCGCCGCGTAGCCGACCACCTCCCGGTCATCTCCGGTCACATCGCCAGAGTGGGCATAGTTTAGGAGATGTGCTTTGTTGGCTCCCAGCTCTTTGGCGGCCCAGATTACGGCTGCCACGGCTCCTCTCCCGCAGGCAAAACCTTTTCTGTCTTTTTCGGCTTGGAGGATACCCTCTGGGTTGAGGGCCACAATTTCTTCTATCATCACTTCGTCCAGCGACTTAGCAGTCTGGGCGTCGTGAAAGTGGGAGAGGTCGGTGCTGGCTACCATGATGGCATCCTGTGACGCCAGCGTTTGGGCGATGGCCTTTCCGAGGGAGTGCATGGCATCCGGTGTTTGGTGGCGGATCATGAGGGGGACAATCTCGAAGGGATGAGAGAATGTGCGCTGCAAAAAGGGGATTTCGATTTCGATGGAGTGTTCCCTATCGTTCCGCACGGCGGTAATCTCTAGTCCCGTTGTGGCTCGGAAGATTTGGCCGATTTCCTCGACGACATCCCGGCTGATGGGAACGTCACCCAGCGGGGTGCGGTAGCCATCGTGGGCGGAGGTGAGGACAGGTTCCAGGTACGGCTGGTGCATGGGAGAGGCGATCACGACCAGGGCTGGGCGCATCCCCCGCAGGGCGGCAAAGGCGTACCCCGCCACGGGGCCAGAATAACGGTGCCCGGCGTGGGGAGCCGCCACGGCCAGGATATCGCCGGGGATGTCGGGAAGCTCCGCGTTTGCGATGTATTTATCCACGGATTGAGCCAGCGTATCAGCGTCCCCCGGATACCAGCGTCCGGCCAGGGGAGAGGGGCGTGGGTCGGTTAGGTGGGTCATGGGTTAGGCCTCACGAAATGTTCTTAGCGATTCGAGGTGCAACGCATCAAAAGCAGATGCAATGCACATCTTTCTACTTCGATTGTAGCATAAGTTGGTAGATTGGGGGTTGGTAGATTGGGGATTGGTAGATTGGGCGGGGCCACAACCAGTCCACCAGTTTCCCAATTTCCCAGTTTACCAATATACCGATGCACCATCCCCAAATATGATATACTATCTACCATCTACCATCAAATATTTACCGTATATCAAGGAGAATCACAAGTGATAGAAGAAAAAGAACGCGTTTTTTCGGGCGCTCGCCCGACCGGACGCCAACACCTGGGGAATTATTTAGGCGCCATCAAGAATTATGTCGCCCTCCAAGAAGACTATGAGAGCGTTTACTGCATTGTTGATGTCCATGCTCTAACCACGGTCGAAGCTACAAAAGACCTCAAGCTGAACACCAGAGAAATGGCTCTTGACTGGCTCGCGGCGGGGATGGACCCTCGAAAAAGCATCATCTTCGTCCAATCCCATGTGCCAGAAGTCATGGAATTGCATACCTTGCTTTCCATGGTGACGCCCTTGGGCAAGCTCACCGCACTGCCGACTTTCAAGGAAAAAGTGCGCGCGAATCCCAATAACGTCAACTATGGCCTGGTGGGATACCCTGTGCTGATGACGGCTGATATTGTTATCTACAAAGCTACCACCGTGCCGGTTGGCATTGATCAATTTCCTCACATTGAGTTTGCCCGCGAGGTAGTGCGCTCTTTCAATTACCGCTACGACACTGCTGTATTGTTGGAACCCCAGGGCAAAGCCACTCAAGTCCCCAAAGTCATTGGCATTGATGGGAAAAACAAAATGAGCAAAAGCCTCAACAACCATATTGAGCTAGCAGCCACACCCGAAGAGACCGAAAAGCGCGTCATGCAAATGGTCACCGACCCCCAGCGGAAGCGTTTGTCCGACCCCGGCGACCCTGATGTTTGCAACGTGTTTACGCTGCATAAAATCTTCTCTCCCAAAGAAGAAGTTGCCGAGATCAACGCCGCCTGCCGCAAAGCCGAAATCGGCTGCGTGGATTGCAAGCGCCGTTTCGCCAAGAACCTAAACGAAGATTTGCGGCCTTTCCGGGAACGCCGGGCCGAGTTAGAGGCTAAACCGGGCTATATTCGGGATGTGCTGGCCGATGGCGCAAAACGTGCCCAGGCCATCGCCGCCGAGACCATGGCCGAGGTGCGGGCTGCGATTGGGTTGTATGAGATATGAAAGCAATCCTACAACGAGTTCAAAAAGGCAGCGTTTCTGTTGATGGGAAGGTCGTGGGCAAAATTGGGCCTGGCCTGGTCATTTTGCTGGGTGTCGGCCCGGGGGATAGTGAGTCCCAGGCCCGGGAACTGGCCAAAAAAATAGCTTACCTGCGCATCTTTGCTGACGAGAACGGCAAAATGAACCTCTCCCTCCTTGACGTGGGCGGGGGAGCTTTGGTCGTGCCCCAATTCACTCTCTACGCGAACACGGACAAGGGGCACCGCCCCTCTTTTGTGGGAGCCGCGCCCCCCAGCCTGGCCCGTCCCCTGGTTGCCCAATTCACCGAGTTCCTCACCTGGTTAGGCATCCCCACCCAAAGCGGGGAATTCGGCGCTCACATGCTGGTTGAAATCCACAACGACGGCCCCGTGACCATCTCCTTGGAAGTCGAGTAGACTGGTAGGATGAATAATCAGAAATCCAATCTCCAATATCTAATATCCAATACCCAATATCCAATCCCTCCCCATGACAGCTACCTACCCCTCTCTCCCCAAAAACATCCGCCCTTTTGACATCCGCCGAGACCTTATTCCCGTAGCCGATTTGATGGAAAGGGGTTTTGGGGACCGGTTGAGCAGAGAGGGAAAAGCTTTAGTGCGCAAAATGCGCTCCTCTGCAAACAACAAACGTTTCAAACGCTGGGCCAGACGAGTTGCGGGACGAGTTTCTATGCCTCTTTCGGGTTTCGTTTGGGATGATGCTGGTGATGTGATTGGCAATTTGAGCTTCATCCCTTTCCATTCTCTTTGGCAGCATCACTATCTGATTGCCAATGTGACCGTTCGCCCCGACTATCAACGCCAAGGGATTGGGCGTTCCCTAGTCCAAAGAGCGCTCCAAGATTTGGATACCAAAAAGCTGGATGGCGTCTGGCTCCAAGTCGAAGATAGCAACCAAACGGCCATTGATCTATATGCCCAAATAGGCTTTCAAGAAAGAGCCAGACGCACTATCTGGGAACTCGAACCCCGATCCTCTGAAAAGATTTCACTCTCTCCCTACCAACAGGAGGCAATAATCAGAGTGCGCCCCTTCAGACATTGGGAGCTGCAAAAAAAATGGCTTGAAAGGGTTTATCCAAAGGCCATCCATTGGTATTTCCCTTTCAAGCTCTGGTACATGCGGGGAAGTATGTGGGGGTTATTGGCACAATTCCTATTAGAAATCCCCCAAATAAAACAATGGTCGGCCATCCAAGCCACGGGAGAATTAGAGGGTGTTCTGACCTGGCAATCCACTTCTGGTTATGCAGATAGATTGTGGCTAGCCGCTCCCCCCCGGCGTGTAGGCGCGGCGCTAAGGGCATTTTTCCCAAGTTTGACCCATCTCAGGGAATTCAGGCGTCCCCTTCGGTTGAATTACCCCGCCGGCCGGGCCGTCCCTCACCTGAAACGGGCCGGCTTTTCCTCCACCCGGACGCTGATATGGATGAAGTGGTCGGGAACTTAGTATTTCTACGGATAATACCCCGCCGCGCGATTTCTGACCAGCAGCCCGTCTTCAGAGCGGGGACAAGCATTGCCCTCGAAGTTCAGGCTGGACTCTACGCTTCTGAACATCTGCGCGATCTCCGTTAAGTTGGCGTACTCCACTTTTCCCTCTTCAACCCAGACATCAATTTCCGATAGGAACTCATCCCACCACAGGATGCGGTTCTCCCAGTACTCGTGAGAATTGGGTTTTGTCGTCCAATCGGGGTTGATGCCTTCTGCGTCTGGGGCGGCTTTAAGCTCGCGAGGGCTGATAAAGATAGCGTAGGTATTTACCAGATCCGAACGCCGATTTCGGATTGCATGCTCAATTGCTCCCAAGCTGTTCACTTGTTCCCCGGGGCCAATATAAAGGTATTTTCCGGCCGGGTCGTGTTGCTCCCAATCTCCCCGCGATGGTCTCCAGGCCCAGGAGGCCATACATTCCCCCGCAACATGACCCGGGAGGGATACGCCCCACAGAATTTGAAAATCCGGGTACTGATCATCAAAATAATCAAGCTGCTCTTGGATTTCTTGTTCATTCATCCCGGAAGCGACTATGGAGGGATGTCCGCCGGCCTGGATGATATGTTCTCGCACCTGGTGGTAGGGGATAAATGATTCATGGGCATGAGCGTCAATCTCGTGGCCCATGTCTTCCAACTCCGTGTAGAAGGTGGGGTCGAAATTTTCCACACCCTTGGAGAAGGTCCAATCTGAGCCGAAATTGATTTTTGCTCCGTGTTGGTTGACCATCTCTGTAAATTCCCTTAGCACGCTCGTGAAGTGCAGCATGAGGGCCTCATCGCCATCGTAATCGGGGATTTGGGATTTGGGCTGTGTACCTTTGGATACGTCTTCCTCGGTGTGGATGATGATGGTCAGGTAGAGGGGGGGGAGGGGTTGCGACTGACCCGCTCCGGTTGGCAATGGGAGGAGCGTGTGCTCCGGCGTGGGGTTGGGGGACTCACCCTTCGGGAGCGGAGTGAGCGAAGGGTGCGGGGAGGAGGCCGGTGTTGCAGATGGAAACGCGTTACAGGCCAGGATGGTAAGCAGGAAAAGGGTTAGCAAGGAGAAAGTTTTTCTTCGCTTTAAAGGCATGGGGTCCTCCTGAAAGGTTAGGGTTGGGATTATAGGCTATTTATAACGTAAATGTTCATCCCCCTCCCGCAAACGTTCAAGGACATGTCATTCTGAGGGCGGTTTTTGCCCGAAGAATCTCCCCATCCAGAGTGGGAGACTCTTCGCTCACACAAAACGTTCGCTCAGAGTGACATATCTCGTATTTT
>DAOUWT010000428.1 GCA_030666985.1 Chloroflexota bacterium | reverse complement strand
TCTCCGGTCGGGAGACCTGGAGACAGCGCGGGGGTGTTACGCTTCTACAACATCAAAATCCTTCGTGATCAACAAATCCACCAGCGGCCGCAGAGATTGAACCACTTCATGCTCACGTTGCAGCACGCTCAAGCGACAGGCGTTCATTTTTTCTTTCCCACGCACGAGTTGCGCCTTTTTGGTATCGTGATACGTCAAATCAATCAGAACCCGCAAATCAGCTTCAGCCTTGATTGCGTACAGCCCCTCGATGACCATGTAACGCAAGCCTCTGAAACTGGTCAGCAGTTTATCTTCTTGATCGGTGAGCAAGTCAATGCAGGGCATGATCGCGTCCTCTTTGTCGGCCCGGAACTCGTCCAAATTGCGATTAATCGTATCCCAATCGTATTCCGTATATCCAATGCTTTCTACGCCATGCTCCTTGCGCCAGGGATTACGTTCCTGGGGCGAGGTCTTGTAATAATTGTCGATGTGCATCACCTTGGCCGGAGTCCCCAGCCCTTTGAGACGCTGTGCCACCTCGTGGGCGACCTCCGATTTCCCCGAACCGGACTCCCCTCCCACAGCGACGACAATCTTCTCCCCCTCAATTTCTTGGAGCCGCTCGATGATTTGTTGGGCGGCTTTTTTGTGTTTTTCGGTGATGAGTAATACGTCTCCTAGCATAAAATCTCCTTCCACACGCCAGGTTTCAATTCTACTTCTTCTCCCCAAACGACGATAGATTTCGCAGATTTTCCCACCAATTTGACGCGCACGCTCTCAGTCCCGACGACGAAGAAATAACGATCCCCTTTAAAGCTCAAATTAAACTTCATCTCGCGCCACGCGGCAGGGAGGGCGGGATCGAGCCGCAACCGTTCCCCGTCCCAGTCCACGCCCCCGTAGGCGCGCAGGGCAAAAAGCACCGTCCCAGCCATGACCCCGGCATGGATACCCTCTTTGGTCGTCCCGCCCTGAATATCCTGATAGTCGCTTGTCAGGGCTTCCATGTATAGCTTCCAGCTTAATTCACTTTCACCAATCGCGTTTGCCAAATAGCCATGCACCAGGCGGCTGAGTGTGGAACCGTGCGAGGTGCGTTTTATGTAATAGTGGAAATTTCGGGCCAACAAATCATCAGGAGGAGAGTAGCCCAAACCCTCCAGCAGCCCCGCGACCTCTTCCGGCGACAAAGTATAGAATGCCATTAAAACGTCGGCTTGCTTGGCGACTTTATATTCATCAGGGGATTTACCTTCAGCCTTGAGGATGCGATCCATGCGGTGAATATTCTCGTATTTTTCGCGGTAGAAATCCCAGTCCAACTCCTCTAATTCAAAATAACCCTCGTATTGCTCTAAAATGCCCTCTTCTGAGATGGGAATATTCAGCCGTTCTGAGATTTCTTTCCACCGCGCCAACTCTTTTTCGTCGAGGTTGATTTTCCCACAAACGCTCTCCCGGTCTTTCTCCGAGAGCATCTCCAGCAGGTCAAAGGCTCGTCTAAAAACCCAAGCTGCCATTATGTTCGTATAGGCATTATCATTCAAGCCGCCCTCTTCAGCGTGGGGATATTTCTCGTGGAATTCATCTGGCCCCATCACCTTGGGGATGGAAAAACGCCCCCTATCCTCATC
>DAOUWT010000016.1 GCA_030666985.1 Chloroflexota bacterium | reverse complement strand
CATCACGCACAGCGGCGCGCCTGCCTGGCCGGGAACCGCGCCGGGGCCAAGGTCGTGCAATCCCTGGGCGCGGTTGAGGCGTGGGGGGGAGGTGACTAGGAATCAGGGACTAGTGATTAGGGGCGAGATTTTGAGTTATAATAGCAAGACTTGATATGAAAAATGGAGGCTCACAATGTTAGGTTTTGATCGCATCACATTCAATCAGGAGGTCATGGGTGGACAAGCGTGCATCAGAGATATGCGTATCACTGTCTCGTTGATCCTGAATTTGGTTGCCAATGGAATGACCACCGAAGAAATATTGTCAGAATATCCTTATCTTGAAAGAGAGGACATTCGTCAATCTTTGGGATACGCAGGCTGGCTTGCAGAGGAATCAGTTTACGTTTTAGAGCAGGTTCCCGCATGAAGTTTTTAGCAGATATGGGTGGGTCTCTAGGAACTTGCGGGGTTGCCAACAGAGTGAAGCGTAAAACGTGAAACGTGACCGAGTAATTCACGCATCACGCTTTACGTTTCACTAGTAAATCCCACGAAATCCCAAAGAGCCTGTAACTAAAGGTCATATCCGCGTAAGAAAATTACCTATTGAGTAACGAGATAATGAAGCATTTGTCTCCTTTGGTTCATTTGCACCCTTTGTCTCCTCTGCTCCCTCTGCACCCTTTGCACCTTTTGACACAAAACTACTTGGGCGCGCTGGCACACTTCATAACGATCACTTATTATATTGCCCCAATCAGTTAGCTAATCATAGAGTTTAGGCTCTTTCGGGTTTCGCGTGGTCAAGCAAAAATTTGCCACGGTATGCACACAGCGCTTCCACCCCAGCCACACCATTTTTTCGAGACTCTCTTGACTCAAATGAAACACACCCAACTCATTTGAGAGTACAATAATTTCAGCAATGAACTCTAATATATTCGACAAAACAGGCTGGCGGCTGGGCCGTTGGCTGGTCATAGGCTTTGTGATTCTGGCGATTGGCGCGCTCTCTCCACCAGGAATTTGGCAATCTGCGTGCCCGCTGTGGGCCTTTATCCTGGGGGGGCTGCTCATCCCAGAGCTAACCCGGTTGTTACCCAAAACTCGCGCACAGTCAACAGCAATCAGCGTGATCGCTGATGCAGTGATAATCACAGTTCTGGCGTTAGGTCTGGACCACAGGCTGATCTTGCTGCATGCCCCCCTGATTGTTGCCAGTATTTCTTTGACCGCGTGGCACGTACCGCTGCTCTTGAGTCTGGCGGCTATCGGGACGAATATCGTGGTCCGCCTCCTGGTCGCTGCAGACCCCCCGCCGCTGGTCAATATCGTCATTGACAGCCTCGCCTGTGCTCTCGGCGGAGCAGCGGCCAGCTCTCTTGGATACCGCCTGACGCGCGAGGCTGTCTTGCAAACCGAACTAAAAAGGAAAGTCGAAACACGCTCCGACCGGCTTTCGATGCTGTCTCACGAAGTCCGCACACCCCTGGCGCTGATTCAGGCCTCGGTCGAACTGATCCTGGATGGTGCTCCCGGCCCGTTGACCGAGCAGCAGCGCACGTTTGTGGAAAACGTGGACGAGAACGCCCGGCACATCACGACTCTGGCCGAAAACATGCTGACACAGAGCAAACTGGAGTCCGGTCTTTTCAACCCCGTTCTTCAACCTGTTGATGTACGCGATGTCGTCCGGACAGTTGTGGCAAATATGCGCATCTTCACGGCGCGGCGGGAACAGAGCATACAAACATATTATCCCCAGGTTCTGCCCCGGGTACACGCAGACCGCGTGCTTCTTCAGCAAGCTCTGACCAATCTGGCCCAGAACGCCATCCGGCACACTTCGCCCGGGGGCCGGATTATCATATCGGTCGCCAGAAACGATCTGGGTCTGCTGATATCAGTGACAGACGATGGCGCAGGGATGTCTGTCAAGCACCGCCAGCAGCTCTTTCGCCGGTTTGCGACCAGCGGCGAGGGAACCGGTCTGGGGCTGGTGATTGTAAAGAAGATCATAGAATTGCACGGCGGTCAGGTGTATGTAGATACGAGCCTGGGCCGAGGAACTACATTCTTTTTGACGCTCCCTCTCATGCTTCAGCTAACCGAAGACGGAACAGACCATGCCTGAAAAATCAGTTATACTCGTTGTGGATGATGAACCCCAGATGGTTGGAGTGATCAGCTATGCGCTCCAAGTTGCAGGGTTTGAGGTTCTGGCAGCCTACAATGGAGAACAGGCGCTCCGCTGGATTGAGGAGCGTCACATAGACCTGGTGATTCTGGATGTGATGATGCCCGGCCTGGACGGATTCGAAGTGTGCCGCCAGATACGGTGCAATACGACGATCCCAGTTTTATTATTAACCGCCAAATCGGATCAGACCGATGTAATAGCCGGGCTGGAACTGGGCGCCGACGATTATATGCCCAAGCCTTTCAGCACACGCGAGTTGGCGCTGCGCGTTCAGGCTATCCTGCGGCGCACCGGTCAAAGCCAGACAGAAATCAACAGCGGCCCGCTCCACATCAATTTGCTAAAGCATACAGTAACGCTAGATGACCACCCGGTGGACTTGACGCCGCTTGAATTCCGTCTGTTAGCCTGTCTGGCCAGGAATGCCAGGCGGGTTCTAAGCACGCAGGAACTCCTCCGCCAGGTATGGGAACTGGAAAATTGGGAAGGGGGACGAGAGATGGTCAAGGTTGTGATTCACCGGCTGAGACAAAAGATAGAACCAGACCCAGAGGCGGCCCGCTTCATTCGAACTGTTCGAGGAGTAGGCTACCAATTCGACCAGGAAGATAACTGAAAGCTGTTACCGAACTGTAACCTCGGCGTAACCCTCGGGAAACCATAGCCTTTCTTGCTGGTGCTATACTGTTTACAATAGTAAGCAGTTTAGTTAACCCTATGTAAAGGAGTAAGAAGAATGATTATGCGACGGAACTACTTTTTAGTTGTACTTTTAGTAATTGTCGGGCTGATTCTGGCTGCTTGTAGCACAAGCGAAACCGCTACTGCCCCACCTGCAGATGTACCCGATGAGGCCGAAGCAGAAGAGCCTGCCGCACCTGAAGTCAGCGGCCCATTGACCGTCCTGTGCGGCATGCAAGAGGATTGGTGCCAGGCCGCGGTTCAGGCTTTCGAGGCTGAAACCGGTATCGAGACCTCGATGGTGCGGATGTCATCCGGAGAAGCGCTGGCCCGTCTGCAAGCAGAAAAAGATGACCCCTCATTCGACGTGTGGTACGGCGGCCCCAGCCTGGGACCTGGCGCGGCAGTCGAAGATGGCCTTATCGAGTCTTATGTGCCAGAGAACAGCAGTTTCATTCCTGACGCGCTAAAAGACCCGGATGGCGTCTGGACCGGCATCTACGTGGGCGCCCTGGGATTCTGCTCCAACCCGGAGATGCTCAGCGAATTAGGCGCCGAGGCGCCAACCTCCTGGCAGGATTTGCTTGACCCTGTCTATGCAGGAAATATTGCCGTAGCCGATCAACGCACATCAGGAACGGCGGCCACAGCCGGCGGCGCCCTGGTTGCGCTCGAAGGCAGCGAAGATGACGCCCTCACTTACCTGAGCGACCTCGACGCAAATATTTTCCAATACACTAAAAGCGGTTCAGCGCCAGGGCGCATGGCAGCCGCCGGAGAAGTGGCAGTAGCTATCATCTTCTCGCATGACTGCGTGAAGTTCCAACTCGAAACCGGCGTTGACCTGGCTGTCACCTTCCCCGAAGAAGGTACCGGTTACGAGATCGGGCAGGTTTCCCTCATTGCAGGGGCTAACAACCCCGAGGCCGCCAAGGTATTCATCGAGTGGGCACTGACAGCAGCAGCCCAGGAGCTTGCCGCTCCCGTGGGCAGTTTCCAGATCCCCACCAATCCAGATGCTCAAGTTCCGACCGAGGCAGTCAAATTGGAAGAAGTGGTTTTGGCTGAAGGCTTCAGCCCGGAGATGGTTGCCGAGCTAAGAAGCGGCGATTTCCCCGAGCGCTTTGGCGCAGAGGTACGCGGCGGCGAAGCAGCTCCGGCAGAATAATTCACCATTTACAGTACAACCCTCCAATCAAATGTAACGACCCGGGGCCGAGAGAGACAATCTCCCTCGGCCCTAATTTTGCAAAAAGGAATCATCTTATGATCCGCTCAATCGAGCAGCGTCTAAACGAGTTCAGACGTATAGCCCAAGACGGCATCTTGGCAGTTGGACTACTGGCTTCATCCATCTTTCTTCTCGTCTTCGTTATCTACCCATTATTCAAAGTGTTAGCGGCCGGTTTGAATATCCGCGCCCTGCCACTGTTTAGGCATTTGCTGTCGCTGGGCGAGACTCAACGGGTGATTCTCAACACCCTGGGGGTGAGTCTGGGGGTGGCAATCCTGGGAACAGCGCTGGGCTTTCTGCTGGCTTATGTGCAGGTTAAACTCAATGTACCTCTCAAACGGCTCTTTCATCTGGCTGCTATCGTGCCAATCATCTCGCCTCCATTCGCGGTCGCGATGTCGATAATAACCCTTTTTGGCCGCAGCGGTCTGATCACAAAACGCTTGTTAGGCCTGCGTTATGATATTTATGGCGCTGACGGATTGATCTTTGCCCTGACCATTTCTTTCATCCCGTTAGCTTACCTGAGCCTGCTGGGGTTGATACGCGGGCTTGACCCGGCCCTGGATGAAGCCGCGACTAACCTGGGGGCTGGGGGCTGGCACGCTTTTCGCACGGTAACGCTCCCACTGCTGATCCCCGGATTTGCCAGTTCGTTTCTCCTGCTCTTTGTCGCCGCCATGGCCGATCTGGGAAATCCGCTTTTATTGGGGGGCAATCTCACCGTGCTATCATCACGTATTTACCTCGCCATCATCGGGGAATACAACTTAGAAGCCGGAGCGGTGCTGTCGGTGATGCTGTTGATCCCCTCGCTGATACTGTTTTCCATTCAGTACTACTGGGTCAGCCGGCGATCTTACGTTACCGTCACAGGTAAACCCACCGGTCAGCCCAAGATGGTTACCAATCCCTGGGTAAAGTGGACTCTCTTCACCGTTAGCCTGTTGTTCACTGCTCTCATTATCCTGCTGTACGGCTATATCCTGGTGGGCGCCTTTACCAAAGTATGGGGCATCAACTTCGGTTTCACGCTGGATCACTTTCGCTTCGTGCTGTTCGGTTATGGCGCGGAAGCGTTTACAGACACTATTTTGCTTGCAAGCCTGGCTACGCCAATCGCTGGCCTGATGGGAATGCTGATTGCATTTCTCGTTGTGCGCCGCAAGTTCATTGGGCGGCCTCTTATTGACCTGGCCTCAGTGCTGGGGCTGGCCGTACCGGGAACCGTCGTCGGCATCGGCCTGATCCTGGCTTATCACCGGCCCGCCCTGGGGGGGCTGGTCCCCAAATTGACGGGCACCGCTTTTATCATCGTTATAGCATTCACTATCCGCAGCGTATCCGCGGCTGTCCGGGCCGGGGTGGCCGCCCTGCAGCAAATTGATTCGTCAATGGAAGAAGCCTCGGCCAGCCTGGGGGCCAGCGGGGCGATGACTTTTGGAAAAATCACCATTCCACTGATACGCCCAGCCTTTCTCTCTGGGCTGATTTCAAGTTTTGCGCGCTCGATGACGTCTCTATCTCCTATCATCTTTCTGGTGACACCACAGTGGCGGATAATGACTGCCCAAATACTGAACGAAGCGGAGACAGGGCGTTTTGGCAATGCGGCGGCGTATAGTATCGTGTTAATCTTAATCGTGCTGATAGCCATTGGACTAATGAATATCGTTATCGGTTCAACCACTGGCGCCGAACGTCTGGTTGAGTCTTGAGCAGAGGAAAAAATAGAGCTATGGATAAAGAAATTACGACTATTGCGTTGAAGTTACAGAATCTTGCCAAGACATTCGGGGCACAAGGCGAAGTTCTGGCTGTGGACGATATTGATCTTGAGATTCGACAGGGGGAGTTTATTACATTATTGGGGCCTTCCGGTTGTGGCAAGACAACGACCCTGCGCTTGATCGCCGGTTTCGAATTCCCGAGCTCTGGCCAGATTATTCTGGATGGACAGGTGATCAATAATATTCCTCCCAATAAGCGTTTGATGGCGATGGTATTCCAAAGCTACGCGCTGTTCCCGCACATGTCTGTTTTCGAGAACATTGCCTATGGGCTGAAAATCAAACGAATGGACAAAGAACTGATCCAAGAAAGAGTGGAGATCGCCACGCAGTTGATGAATCTGGTGGGGGTAGCAGACCGGATGCCGCATCAACTTTCGGGAGGCCAACAACAGCGGGTAGCTCTGGCCAGAGCATTGGTAATGCAACCGCGAGTGTTTCTATTTGACGAACCTTTATCCAACCTGGATGCTAAGCTGCGGGTACACATGCGTACCGAGATTCGCCGGCTTCAGCAGCGATTGGGATTCACCAGCGTTTACGTGACTCACGATCAGGCCGAAGCGATGAGTCTGTCGGACCGCGTGGTGGTAATGAACAACGGGAAGATCGAGCAAGTGGGCACGCCAGCCGAAATCTACATGAAGCCCGCTTCGGTTTTTGTAGCCGATTTTATTGGACAGGCAAATTTCATAGAAAGTAAAGTGTTGAACGTTTCGAAAACACAGATCACACTTGACGCGTTTGGACAATCGCTCGCAATTCCATCAACCGAGTACTCTTTCGAATCAGGCGATGCCGTATATCTGGTCATTCGGCCAGAGGCAGTGCAATTCGTCGATGATGGGACGGGGATAGAAGGCGATGTCAAGCAGGCGGAGTATCTTGGATCCCGCGTGGAATATGAAATCGAAATACAGGGGCGTTTTATCTCGGTAACTGACTACAATCCACAGCCCGACCAACTTAAAATGGAAGGCGACCGGGTATCCCTCCACTTTCCGGTAGATGCATTTCATATACTCCCCCATATTGATTCTGTCAAGAGCAAAAGCCAGTCCCCAGAATAACAATATCGGCATCTTCTCGAAAAGATGGGCGGGGGACTTCGATTGGAGCGCTGGGTGTTGGCTGTCTTGAACGACGAGGCCGGTGCAGAAACAGTGCTGGGTATCCTTGAGGCAGCGCGTTACTGGCGTTACTGGCGGCTTTTACAAACTAACGCTTTCCCCCGGAGCGAGAACGCAGACTTGGGCATCGGTCTCCGCTTCCACACGTTTTTTCCAGGCTTCCGGGTCTTGGGTAATCACATCCCAGGTGTTGTAATGCGAGGGGATAACGTGTTTAGGCTCAATGAGCTTGACGGCCCGCAGCGCGTCGTCCGGCCCCATGGTGAAGTTGTCGCCAATGGGGAGGGCGGCCAAATCAATGCTCTCCTCGCCGATCAGGGCCATCCCCGGGAAAAGACCCGTATCCCCGGAGATGTAAATTTTCTCCCCGGCCTGGGTGGTGATCAAAAATCCGCCCGGCATCCCCCCGTAAGAACCATCAGGGAGAGCCGAACCGTGAATGGCCTGGGTCATCTTCACGTAGCCAAAGGGATGCTGAAACCCGCCCCCAATGTGCTGGGGATGGACTTCCACGCCTTTTGCGCCCAGCCAATTAGTGATCTCAAAATTGCTGATCACCTTCGCTCCTGTGCGCGTGGCAATTTTCACGCTGTCCCCAATGTGGTCGCCATGCCCGTGCGTGACGAGGATGAAATCGGCTTCGACATCATCAGCGCTGACGGGGGATTGGGGGTTGTCGTCGAAAAAGGGGTCTATGAGGATGTGGTAGTCATCTATTTCTAGGGCAAAGGTGCTATGTCCAAATACGGTGAATTTGAAACTCATGTTAAACCTCCTGAAAATTGTAAGCCGCCGAATGAATTCGGCGTCTATGCGGCACAAGAACCGTGCCATGACGAAACACGATAAATCGTGTTGAAAATTACCGCATTTCTAACCCATTTCAATGGGTTTCGTTAGCTAGCCTGCATTCATTCATAGGTTTCGTCTTCGATCTACATTTTCCGCGTAACCGTTCACACTCCCTACGCAGGAACCGCGTTCCTCCGAGGAACACGGTTCCTAAGCGTGTATTTGGGGGAAGGGGGGTGAATAATTACTTTTCCGCAGGTGCAACGCACTTCCAAAACCACGAAGTGCAGTGCATCTGTTATACCAGTTCGTAAAGATGGTAATAAGAGGGATTGGCCGCATATTTTTGGAGTACCGGATCTTTATATTTTGGTTCCAGAGTTTTCAATCGGTATCCTTTCTCTTCCACCAAACCTTGGAAACTTTTTTTGTCGTTGGTCAGCAAGCGCTTTCCAGAATTGGGAACAATCAACAAATATCGAACCTGGTGTTCTTCAAGCAGAGACAGCCACCAATCGATTGCGGATAAGGTACACTCTGAAAAACTATGGATGTTTAGGGCTAGATCAATTGAGTGATTCTTCATCTCCTCTTCAATCATGTCCAGGGGGATGACCTGGGCTTTATCTTCGACCTCTTTGTGTTTTAAATAATATTCGCTAATAAACGTCGAGATGGGGACTGCATCCGTACAGAGATATTGATGCAAATTTGGGAGAGCGTTGATCATCCGGTAGGCCAATCTGCCGTATCCTGCGCCGATATCAAGTATAGAAAACTCTCTCTGGGAGGAGATATTGATCTGATGCTCTAGGAAATTTATTTCCATAATTGAATCCAGTAAATCCCTGGAGACGGTCTTATGGTCTACTTCATGGAGAATCGCACCAAAATCTCCCTCTTCTTCCAGCTTATTCCATAAATTCAAATTGTCGTTCAACTTTATATAATAAGCTTCCAGAGTGTATCCAATAATATTCCTGTTTTGGCTGCCAATTTGATACACAAAAGCATTATGCCCTCTGAAAAAGGGCATTCTCTCCGTCGACAAACGGTCGCTTGTCCACAACAACGGAGTGATCACTCGCTCGTCGAAGGTGGCGTATCTGTTCTGGTAATCAATGAGTTGGGGGTTATCCGCTTGCAAATGCTTTGATGCACTTGGTGGAATTTTATCTTCTCTTTTCTTTGGCTGAAGCATAGCTCCCTTCTGAAAATCAAAGAGCGCGACTTCCGGGACAAACCGGTATCCATATAAGGCGGCAATTTTTTTGAATATTTTGGCAAACAACTTCCATATCATAATTCCTTCCTATCCAACATCAGCCAAGGCCCGTTTCAGGTCTTCGATGGCGGCCACGGGAGACGGGTCAACCTCGTAAGACATGGCCAAATAAAAAGCCGTGTAGTCACCAAAGTGGAGCATAGTCCATAATTGAGCGAGGCGCGTTTCCCCTTTAGCGTACACAACGGCGGTCTCCATCCCGGCCCCGTTCATGCCTTTTTGGGTCAGGTGGATGCGCAGTAGGTTGCGGGGATGATTGGACGCCGCCTGAAGGAAAACGACCATTGTTTTCGCTAATCCGTCTTTGGGATTGACCACCCCGGCCAGGGTGTTGTGATCCAGTTCGGGGAGGGCTTCGAATTGCGCCCAGGCTTTGGCAAGCTCGCTGATTTGCCCCTTCCAGCGCCGGGCGACGGGGGATAGCAATCCCGCCCCGAACACGCTCACCCACCCCCCTTGCAATTGCAGGGCCAGCCCCTTGGCAGAGTTCTCGCTGAAGGGGACATCGCTCCGGAGCCTTTCCTGTTGTTTCAGCATGGCGGCGACGGCATCCCCCACCTCATCCGCCTGATTGGGGATTAGGCCTAAGCGTGAAAATGCGGCCAGCAATAATCCAAAGGAGTAGCCCACTGCCGCACGGGGCTGACCATCATGCTCGAACTGCCACAGGCCGGTCGCGTGCTCTTTGGCTCTGACGGCTATTTTCCCTCCCGTGGTGACGGCTAATATGCGGCATCCCTGTTCCACAGCGGCGTCAAAGGCCGTGAGGGTCTCTTCCGTGTTCCCGGAGTGAGAAGCAGCGATCACCAGCGTCTCTTGGTCCTTAGCCCAGGCGGGGAGACCGTAGTCCCGGTGCACGAAAACCGGCACTTTGCAAAAGGGGGCAACATAAGCCTCCAGCAGTGAGGCCCCAATGGCGGAGCCGCCCATCCCGGCAATCAGGACGCGCTCAATCCCCTCCCAGGCGGTGAGTTCAAAATTCTGCCCCAATTTCCAGGCGGTTTGTAATTGTTCTGGGAGGCCATTGATGGCTGCCAGCATATCTTGCGTATCTAGTTTTGCGAAATCTGCGTGATTGTTCAAATTCATCTTTCTATTCCTTTTATCTCACCTAACGTATCTTTTCAATATTTTGGAGTGGAGCTAAGACTTCCGAAGTTTGCACTGCAAAAACTTGGCTGCCTAACTTAATGACATTGACTCGTCACTTCCTGATCCCTAGTACACGGCGGCGGAAGTCCTTATAGGATTAATCTGTTCTGTGTATCGGCAGATCCCGATTGAAACGGTGATTACTCCTCTATTGGCAAGCTGTAGCTCAGGATCGGGCGATCCTTCGCGAGCGTGAAAAAACCCTCAACGGATTTCCGCCGTGATGTACTAGTCCCTGATCACTAGTCCCTGATTCCTGACTCCTGCAAAATATCGTATATCTCACTCCGCTTCCAGCCAGACTTTTTAGCAATTTCCTGGGCTACTTTCGAGGGGGATTTCTCTCCCGCCTCTTGGGCTTCTCGCAGGGCTGCCCGGAGCACCTCTTCGCTCCAAGTTTGTCCGGCGGAGTCGAGGCCAGCCACCACCAGGGTAAACTCGCCCCGGGGTTCGTGCTCGGTGAAATGCTGCCTGGCTCGGTCTATTTTTCCGCGGAAAATTTCTTCGTGGAGCTTAGTTAATTCGCGTGCTACGGCTATCTTCCGGTTTCCTAGGCGTTCGGCCATGTCGCGCAGGGAATCCAGCAAACGGTGGGGCGTTTCTAGGAAAATAAGCGTATAGGTGAAGGCCTTTACTTCATCCAATAATTTTCGCCGCTGATTCTTTTTGCGGGGCAAGTACCCCAGGTAGAGAAAAGAGTCCGCGGGCAGCCCCGAGGCTGAGAGGGCGGCAATGGGCGCGCTCGGCCCGGGGATGGGGCTGACGGTGTGGCCTGCTTCCAGGGCGGCGTTGACTAGGGCAAAGCCCGGATCGTTGATGCCCGGCGTCCCCGCGTCGGATACCAGTGCCACGTCCCTTTCCGCCAGACGGGCCAGGATATCCCCCACTTTGTGAGCCTTGTTGTGCTCGTGATAACTGGTCAGGGAGGTGGAAATTCCATAACGCTTGAGGAGCTTGCCGGTTGTGCGGGTATCCTCGGCGGCAATCAGGGAAACCTCCCCCAGCACCCGCACGGCGCGGTAGGTGATGTCTTCTAAGTTGCCGATGGGTGTCGCCACCAAGTAGAGCGTGCTCATAAATCTTTATCCTGGTCAGCGGGTAAAATTTCTTTTACTCGACGAGCTAATTTGCGGCGGGAGAGCATTACTTGGCGCCCGCATCCCAGGCATTCTATTTTGATGTCCGCTCCAATGCGAATCACCTTCCATTTATATTCTCCGCAGGGATGGGGCTTGCGCAGGCGGACGATGTTGTCGAGTTGGAGGTTGGGTAACATGGGGGTATTATATCATTGGATGCGGGGAAGCAGGGGAGCAGGAAAACAGGGAAACAGGAAAACAGGGAAGCAGGGAAACAGGAAAACAGGGAAGCAGGGAAGCAGGGAAACAGGGAAGGGTGCTAGGAGAGAATCTCCTCCTTGGGGATAGGTTTTTCTTCCAGGGTGAATTGCCAGGCGCAGTAGTATTCTTCGGGATGGGGGTCGGGGGGACAGGCGACAACGCGCGTCCTGATGCGGGGATCAATGGTGTAGGCAAAGTAGCTGTATTCGAAGATTCCCACCGATTTGCAGGGAAAATCCGGCAGCCCCTTGCGTTTGCGCGCAGATTGAACGCGGCAATCGTTCATCTCGAAACGGAACGTTCGCTCATCTACTTGGTGAAAGGATTGCTCGTTAATTCGAGCGTACAGGCGTAATTTCAGAGCTTGTTTCAGGGCGTCTAACCCACCCCCAGGTTCAATATTGTGTAAACGCATAATGCGCTTGGCTTCGATTTGGGTGAATGTGCGCCAGGCTTCGCTGTCAAGTTCAATGGCGGCCTCCATCCCAAAGTGCCGTTCCGCAGCCTGGAACCAGAGTCCATCGTGCGCCAGCCAGTTTTTGGCCTGGTCTTCTAGCATGTCAATTAGGGTTTCTTTGTCGAATGTGCGCAGAAGTTTGCGGTCAGGCATAGGGCCTCCAGAACGTAAAACGTGAAGACATGATGGCGTGAAACGTGATACGTGATGCGTGAAGACGTGAGGCGTGATGCGTGAGTTCACGTTTCACTCTTCACTAGAATAGAGCCTAGAAAACGAAATCCCCGTCTTTGTAGAGGAGTTCACCGTCCACCCATATTTCAGAATCGGAGCGCATGTCGCAGATCATGTCCCAGTGGATCATGCTTTTGTTGACGCTGCCCGTCTCGGGATAACCTGCCCCCAGGGCTGTGTGAATGGTGCCGCCAATTTTCTCGTCGAAAAGGATGTTGCCGGTAAATGTGTCAATTTGGAAATTGGTGCCAATGGCAAATTCGCCCAAATAGCGTGACCCCGCATCGGAGTCGAGCAGTCTGAGCAAGAAGGCTTCGTTTTCTTCTGCGCTGGCCTGGACAACTTTCCCCGCTTCGAATCTAAGCTCAACGCCGGTGACACGTACCCCGTTGTAGATGGCCGGATATGTGTATCGAACCCACCCGTTAACGGAATCCTCCACCGGCCCGGTAAAGACCTCCCCATCGGGCATGTTGTGCACTCCATAAGAGTTTTTGAACGTTCGCCCTTCAATGGAGAGCGTTAGGTCAATGTTCGGCCCATTTAATTTAACTTCCTTGTGCCCGTCTAAAGCGTCTTTGGCTTGAGCTTGCTCCTTTTTGAGACTCTCCCAAAAGGCAACAGGGTTTTCTTCGTCGGCATGGCAAGCGCGGTACACAAAATCTTCGTAGTCGCTCAAACTCATGCCGGCTTCTTTGGCGTAGGCCTCGGTGGGGTAGAGAGTTGTGACCCATTTGAAATCCCCTGCTGCTCCTCTCTCCATTTGCGTGGCAATTATAGGCGCCCCCGCACGTTGATACAGAGATTGTTTCTCCGGCGAAAATCCGCCCAGGGCTTGTGTGTTCGTCAAGGAGTGTATCCGAATGCGAGACTCAAAGTTCTTATAAACAAAGTGGCGCAACTCGTCCACAAAGGAAAGTTGCTTTTCGTTTGCGTAGGTGAAAAGTTCTTTGGCCTGCTCTGGGAAGTCTAGGAGTATATGGGGATGTCCGCCCTGTTCGAGGATTTCAATATAAAGCGCTCGAACCAAAGGTTCCGCGGCTGTGGTAGCTTCAATTGCTACCCTGTCCCCTGGTTGAATTCGGGCTGAGTGGTGCACCAGTATTTGGGCTAGTTTTTGTGTTCTTGGATCAGTCAATGGGAAACCTCTATTGTGTAGTTAAAATAATCATCCGGGAACCCGTGATGCGTGATGCGTGCTGCGTGTTGCGTGAAAAATTATCATACAAAAGTATCTTCTCAAAAAACGGGGGCAAGACCTCCGAGGTTTTTGTAGTGCAAACCTCGGAGGTCTCGGCCCCACCTCAAAATATTGAGAAGACACCTACAAAATGTAATACACTGTTGCGTCTTGGGGAATTTAAATCTTGGAACTCCCTTAAGTTTGTGCTTTCAAAAAGCGATTATAACATATTATCTAGGGGTGAGAACGAATTGCAGATTGCATACCTGCCTCTTGCCCCCTGCTCCCTGCCTCTTGCCCCTTGCCCTCTTGCTCTCTTGCCACTTCCCCGCTTGCCACAACTTACCAGCAAGATTATAATCTCTCTATGTTCAAGAAAAAATCTCCCCAAAATTTATCCACCACTGAATTGCGCCGTTTACTCGTCGATAAGAGACGTTCTGAACGACGTGAGCGACTTGAGCGCTTTCGAGAAACAGGCCGGGTCGTGACTTTGGTTTCCGGTGAAGACGAAATCACATGGGAAGACGCCCACTCGAAAACACTCACTGAAGAGGATAGGCTTCACGAGAAAGAGAGCAAGAACCGCAAGAAATGGGTCATGGATGGCTTTCTACTTATAATAGAAATTTTGGCAGTGGTGGGCCTGGTTTTTGTCTTGTTCAATGGGCTGGATATTCTACAAGAGCTTAATCGAGAAGTTGCCATCGCTTTAGAGCAGCCTACCCTCACGCCAACGCCCTTGGTTCAGGCAGTTGTTTTGCCTTCTGGGCATATTCCTCCCAATGCAGAAGGGGGAAGTAAATTCAATAGAGCCGAAATTCCAGAGCATCTTCGCCCCCTTCAAAACTCTTATGCAGAAATCCCCATTCCTACAGCAGGGCCGGGGCAAGCCATCCGCCTTCAGATTCCTGCCCTTAATAAAGACGTACCTATTGTGGAAGGAGATGGATGGGAACAACTCAGAAAAGGCGTTGGACACCATCTGGGGTCGGCCAACCCCGGTCAGCCCGGCAATGTCGTCCTTTCAGCCCATAATGATATTTATGGAGAAATATTCAAAGACTTAGATCAGCTTGAGCCTGGTGATGAAGTGATCTTGTTTACTGAGCGTGAGAGCTACACTTACATTGTCACCAAAGTTGATATAGTGGAACCAACCCAGGTAGAAGTGATGGCTTCCACCGCTAAAGCAACTACAACGCTGATCTCGTGTTATCCATACTTAGTAGACAATAAACGGATTGTTGTTTTTGCAACTTTGAAGACTGACTAACGTAAAAGAGCTTATGGAAACTTTAGAATCTAACTGGAGTCCGCGACTAAAATTGATCGTTGGCCTCTTATCACTAGCTTTCATTATCTATTTAATAGCAACCTTTAGCGCCATATTACCGTCTATTATTCTGGCTGTAATTGTGGCTTATATACTCTCGCCTTTTGTTGATATGCTGTGCGAAAAAGCCAAATTCCCAAAATGGGCCGCAATTATTGTGGTTTATTTGCTCGCTATATTGGTAATATTTACGCTCGCTATGTTATTCTATAGGCCATTGGCTCTGCAAGCCGTTCTTTTATATGAAGACATTCAATCATTCTTCGCGGGGGCTGAAGACTTATTCGCCTACCAAATTACTATAGCTGGGCAAACAATTGATGGTTCTACAATCTTTGAGAGGGTAACGGGCGTTCTGCAAGATATTTCACAGCCTTTTGTCGGACACACCATAGATTTTGCTGTCGAGATCATATCCTCGTTAGTAGAATTATCTTTTATAGTTATTATTTCAATCTATTTGGTTATAGATAGTAAAGATATAAATATCTGGATGGAAGAGCTAGTCCCTTCAAAATACCGGTCAGATTTTATTTATCTTCGGGAGAAAATTGCTAAAATATGGGCTGCGTTTTTTAGAGGACAACTTCTATTATCTCTTATTTCTGCCACCATTTTTACTGGCGTAGGTTTTATAATTGGAATACCCTTTGCCTTACCAATGGGAGTCTTAGCGGGTCTAATGGAATTTGCTCCTCACATTGGGCCTGGTATTTGGGCCATAATAGCCGGGATCATTGCTCTAGCTTCCGGTTCTACTTGGATAAATATGCCAAACTGGATTTTTGCTCTCGTTATATTCGGGCTTCAAGTTGTCTACATCCAATTTGATTATAACTACCTCATCCCCCGTATCATCGGAAAAAGAGTCCAACTCTCTCCATTGATCATCATCTTAGGCATTATGGCAGGAGCTTCTATGGCGGGCGTCTTAGGCGTCTTATTAGCTTCTCCGATAATTGCCTCTGGGCGGATATTATTTCTATATATTTATTTCAATATTTTTGAAGAAACACCGGGGACTAAAGAAACGACCGTAGATTTACCGCCCCCAGACCCTCGCTGGTGGCATTTGAAAAAATATAGTAGGAAGAGATCAAAAAAGCAACAGGAGCGCAAAGCGTGACCACAGAAACCCAAAAATCCCCCCCCTGGGGAACAACCATCAAATTAGTGATAGGGCTAACCCTCGTCGCCATTCTGGGAGGGATGCTGCTCTACTTTCGATCAGTGATTACATCCTTGCTTTTCGCCTTTGTTATCACATACTTATTCCATCCCCTCATCAAATTTGTGACCCGCACAACTCGTTTATCGTGGCGGACTTCCACAGGCATAATTTTCATTGTTACACTGCTTTTATTCTTGGGGTTATTAACAGCAACTGGTTTTGTAGTAGCTCAACAAATCCAGAGCCTGCTTCAAATATTACAAAATTTCATAACTGATTTACCAGAGATTGCCGACAACCTCTCCCAAATACTCGCCCGCTATGGAGCCACGGGAGAGATAATTAATCTAAACGACCTGGCTAACCGGGCCATAGAGACGTTGCAACCCATCTTGGGGCAAGCTGGCGCACTTGTCCGCTCCATTGCCACCGGAGCAGCCACAAGCATTGGCAAAATATTCTTCATTTTCATGATATCTTATTTTGTACTTGCCGATATGAACAAGATCCCAACCCCAGCAAATTTCAACGCTATCCCTGACTATGACTATGACCTTAGCCGTTTAAAAAGAGAACTAGGCCAAATATGGGATGCGTTTTTACGTGGTCAAATGATCATCTTTGTCTTGATCGTGGTCACTTACATCCTGGCGCTAACCGTGCTTGGTACCCGTTACGCATTTGGTCTTGCGCTGTTAACCGGCCTGGCTAATTTTGTACCCTACGTGGGGTCTTTTGTAGCCACAACTTTAACGGGTTTAGCTGCCTTTTTCCAACCCACTAATTATTTTGGACTGGACCACTGGCAGTACGCCATCTTGGCTCTTGGCGTGGTTTTCATTCTTGACCGCATATTCGATAACGTCATCAAGCCGCGTTTCTTCGGAAAAGCCTTGGGCATTCACCCTGCCGTTGTCTTAGTTACCGCCATTATGGCCGCAAACTTGCTCGGGCTTGCTGGGCTAATCCTGGCAGCACCTGTTGTGGCCACCCTAAAATTATTTGGGAGATATATCTTCCGGAAGATGCTTGACCTGGATCCCTGGCCCGAAGCGGAAACCGAACCCGAGCAGGTGGAATACCCCTGGCAGCGGTGGGGGCGCCGCCTGGGGGAGTGGCTGCGCTCCACCCCTTGGGGACGCCGCCTGAGGGAGTGGCTGCGCTCCCTGGGGGAAAGGCTGCGCTCCACCCCTTGGGGACGCCGCCTGGGGGAGTGGTTGCCCTCCCCAGGGGAGGAATCACGCCCCCCCGACGAATAATCCTAACCCTCAGCACCATCCCCCAAAAAGAAAAATCCCCTGCCGCAACACTTTCGCAGCAGGGGATAATTTTTTTAAGCTGATGAATCTTAATAAGCAGGAATGGCTGCCGGGCCATAAAGAGCCTCGCGAACCTTGATGACTTTCCTACGAAGGCGGTCATCCATCTCCAGGAGGTTGGCAATTTTATCATACCCGTAAATCACAGTAGTGTGGTCTCGACCGCCCAATAATTGACCTATCTGCGGCAAAGAGATATTCGCCTCTTCGCGGAGGATATACATAGCCACCTGGCGGGGCAGCGCAACCCGGTGAGTGCGGCTTCGGCTAAGCAGCTCATCTTCTGTGATGGCAAACTCGCCCGCAATAGTGCTGATAATCTGATCGGGAGCAACATCTTTGGCCTGAGGCATTAAGTCTGCCAGGGCTGCATCAACAAGGTCTCTGTCCAGGGACATTCCCCGTAAATCAGAGTAAGCCATGACCCTGGTCAAGGCGCCTTCCAACTCTCGTATATTGGAGGGGAAGCGGCGGGCAATGATTTCTAGTATTTCATTGGGAATGTCATACTGAGCTTGCTCTGCCTTGGAGTGCAAGATCGCGGCCCGGGTTTCGAAGTCTGGTGCTTGAATATCCGCCGTCAAGCCCCACTCAAAGCGGGAGCGCAGGCGTTCCTCGAGGGTGACCATCGCCTTTGGGGGACGGTCAGAGGTCATGATAATTTGCTTATTCTGCCCGTGGAGGGTATTGAAAGTGTGGAAGAACTCTTCCTGAGTCGATTCCTTGCCGGCAATAAATTGGACATCATCAATGAGCAAGACATCAATGAGGCGGTATTTCTCCCGAAAGGCTTGTGTGGTGCGCGCCCGAATAGCGTTGATCAAATCGTTGGTGAATTCTTCAGAAGAAACGTATAATACCTTGAGGCCATTGCGAACGCACATGTTGCCAATGGCATGGAGCAAATGTGTTTTCCCCAACCCTACCCCACCGTAGAGAAAAAGGGGATTATAGGTCTGAGCCGGCTTTTCCGCTACCGCCAAAGAAGCGGCATGGGCCAAACGATTACTCGTACCCACAACGAAGTTTTCAAAAGAATAACGCCCGTTGAGAGATAGCCCTCCATTACTTCGATTTTTCTCATCCTCTAGAGACGGGGGAAGGTCTTCTGGAGTGGTTTCCTCATTCTGAGTCCCTTTTTGCCAGACGACAAATTGAACATCTATTGGTTTTCCCATCGTCCCTGTTAGGAGCCGGGTGACAGTACTCTGCAAGCGGCTTTCTAACCAATCGCATGCGTAAGCGTTCTGAACACCGATTCTAAAAATATTATCATCATGTGAAATAAGTTCTGTATCCCTTACCCAAGTATCAAATGCTGCTTTGGGCATTTCCAGTTGCAGTTGTCCTAAGGCAGTTTGCCAGGCTTGCCTTGCTTCCATAAATGCCTAACCTCCTTCATAATTAAGAGTACCTCATATCATCTCGCGCCTGTCTCTAGCTCGAGTAAAAGGCAATATATATTTTCCCTATTTGGAAATTTATGCATTTCCCCCCAAAATAAAGCTTAGATTCTTTTGTAAATACGCCTATATTCTACTGGATAAGTACCTAAAACAGCAAATAAAAGCTCTAAAAAAAATCGATTCTTTAAGGTTCACTATCTTAAAGAAAACAAAGTGTTGCAACACCTAATCAGCATCCCTTTTTTATCCACAACTTGGGGAAGGGATTTAGCCACCCCCCCATATATTGGGGAAGCGAATGCGGTTTTCAACCAATTAGTGCTGTGCTTCTTGAAACCTTAAAGAATTTCAGCAAACACTTTGTTTTAAGACTCTACTTTCAGTTGCGTGTTTCTGAATCTCGCCGCAAAAAGCCAAAAGCATGTCCTAGAATAGTTAGTATAACATCTGGAGTGTTCTTTCTGCTGGAAAACTTAGGATGGTTCACAAATTAGTTTGCAATTTGTTTCTCTGGAGTACGCAAGCTCACGGTGTTGCCAAAGGCATGCAAAGCTCGCCCATTTGGTGTGCTTGCGCTTTTACGGAAGCAAGCTTCCTACTCCAAAAAGTGTAAAACTTAATCTAGCTACCTGACAGTTTTAAAATTAGTCTCGCTAATAGAACGGTAGAGTAGAGGATGAAGTCAGGTTGTTTAGATAACGCCGTCGCACGTTTCCAGGTTTCCCTTTTTGTGCTTTTGTATGCGT
>DAOUWT010000258.1 GCA_030666985.1 Chloroflexota bacterium | reverse complement strand
GTTTTTACAGAGGAGAACGAATATGAGAATGTCTAAACTTTTCAGCCAAACTTTACGAGAATCCCCCTCAGATGCGGAGATTACCAGCCATATTTTATTGGAACGGGCTGGATTTATACGTCAATTAGCAGCCGGAATTTACACCGCCATGCCCCTGGCGAAGCGTTCCCTGACGAAAATCGAGAACATCATGCGGGATGAGATCAACGCCATTGGCGGGCAAGAAATGTCCATGCCCGTTGTGCAGCCTGCTGAGATTTGGAAACGCACCGGGCGATGGTACAAGGTTGGACCTGAGATGGGCCGCCTCAAGGATCGCAATGGCCGGGATATGGCTTTGGCTATGACCCACGAAGAAGCGGTGTCAGATATTGTCAAGAACGAAATTCATTCTTACCGCCAATTGCCCGTTCTCATTTACCACATCCAGACTAAATGGCGCGATGACCCCCGCCCCCGGGCCGGCCTTATCCGCGTGCGTGAGTTCACCATGAAAGACAGCTACAGCCTGGATAGGGATTGGGAGGGCCTCGATGAGCAGTACCGCGCTCATTATCAGGCCTATTTCGATATCTTCCATCGCTGCGACCTGCCAGTCATCTCCGTTAAATCTGACGTGGGGATGATGGGCGGGACGATGGCTCACGAGTACATGTACATAACGCCTTCAGGCGAGGATACCTTGCTCCTCTGCGATAAGTGCGGCTATTCCGCCAACCGGCAAATCGCTGTTTTCCAGAAAGAAAGCGGCCCGGAAGAGGAGGCCCTCCCCCTCGATAAAGTTGCCACGCCTGAAATGAAAACCATTGCCGCATTGTCCGAGTTCCTGGGAGTCCCCGAATCCAAGACAGCGAAGGCTGTGTTCATGATGGCCACAGTCCTAGAGGATGAGGAAGAAGTGGAAAAACTGGTCTTTGCCATCGTGCGGGGAGATATGGATTTGAACGAGACCAAACTCACCAACGCCATCAAAGCCAAGGAACTCCGTCCGGCAGAAGAGGCGGAGATAGTGGCCGTGGGCGCAGTCCCGGGATATGCTTCCCCCATCGGGCTGGACGGCATCCTGGTGGTGGTGGACGACCTCATCCCCCAATCGCCTAACCTGGCGGCGGGAGCGAACGAGGAGGGTTACCACTACATCAACGTCAATTACGGGAGAGATTATAAAGCCAGCGTTGTGGCTGACATTGTCGCCGCACGGGATGGGGATGCTTGCCTGGGGTGTGGGGCCTCCCTGCGGGCGGTGCGCGGCATTGAGGTGGGGAATATCTTCAAGTTGGGAACTTGGTACAGCGAGGCTGTGGGCTGCACTTACCAAGATGAGGATGGCGAGGAAAAGCCCGTGGTGATGGGTTCTTACGGCATCGGCAGCGGTCGCCTCTTGGCCTCCATTGTGGAGGAATACAACGATGAATACGGCATGATCCTGCCCATCAGCGTGGCGCCTTACCAGGTGTATATTGTCGCTATTGCTGGGAAAGGAGAGAAAGGTGCGGAGGCAATGGCAGCCGCCGAACAGCTTTACACAGATTTGCAAGAAGCAGGCGTGGAAGTGTTGTTCGATGACCGTGACGAAAGCCCCGGCGTCAAGTTCAACGACGCGGACCTGATCGGGATTCCCATCCGCCTGACCGTGGGGCCGCGCTCACTGAAGGATGGCGGCGTGGAATTCAAACGCCGCGACCAAAAAGAGCGCGAAATCGTTCCCTTGGAGGAGGTGGTAGCGAAGGTGAAAGAACTGATTGCCACCCTCAAAGCCGAGATCGCAGAGCGGATTGTTCCTATGCCTTTTGAGGAGTAACGGGTTACGGGCGGCAGGTGCATTGCACTTAAAAAGTGCGTTGCACCTGCCATCTGCCAATTCCACCACGCGTTCGTGTGTCGCACCAATCTACCAATTTCCCAGTCTACTAATTTACCAACCCCGAAGGAGAAAAACATGCTCAAAACAAATCAAGAACGAGTCGTAGAATTTCTATTGCAATGTCAGCCCGGCCCTCCCAGGCCGAGGGTTAACTGGGGAGTCGACCATGATGGGAAGCCTTATATTCTTCCCTCGATTGGCGGCATCACGGTGAATATTGAAGCTGGCGATCCCGCCTTTGGATGGGCCGGCGACCATGTTGAGCCAGGCGTGAGTTGTACCGCAAATACCCAAAAGCCACGCGAACACCCCAATGTATCCCTCCAACTTTTTTCCTGCGTAGGAAATAAGGCCAAGGTCATTTCTGGGGAGATGAAGGGCGCAACGGGCTGCGTTATCGGGCATCACGGCGGGTCGGAACACGTTGTTGTCGACTTTCCCCGGGAAGTAAAAGAACAGATGTCCTACGATGACAAGATCATCATCTACGCCAAAGGCCAGGGTCTGGAATTGATCAATTATCCCGATATCATGCTTTATAACCTTGATCCCAGGCTGCTGAAAGAAATGAAAATCGAAAAATCTGGGGAGGATAAGCTGAAAGTTCCGGTAACGACCGTTGTCCCGGCGGTTTGTATGGGGGCTGGAGTGGGAGAGGCCCATGTCGCCAAAGGCGATTATGACATCATGACCAGTGACCCAGGGACTGTGGAAAAATACCAACTTGACAAGCTCAGGTTTGGAGATTTTGTGGTCCTAATGGATCACGACAACCGTTATGGGCGAGGTTACCGCCAGGGAGCCATCACTATAGGCATAGTGATGCACAGCGATTGCCGGAGCGCGGGGCATGGCCCAGGCGTGACCACGCTCATGACCTGCAAGACATCCTTGATAGAACCCGTAATTGACCCTCAGGCCAATATCATCAATCTTTTGGATATGGGGTCTGCGCCGAAAGACGAGTAGCGGGTTAGGAGTTAGGAAGTTAGGGTGTACAAGGCAAGAGAATGTGATTGACCCCGGTCTTTGAAATAGAGGCCGGGGTCAGTTTTTAGGTTAGGGGGGGATAAACGCTTGGCTCGTTGGGGAAGGGCAACCCCTATACACGGCGCAAGTGCAGGTAGCAGACTCTTCTTTTGGGTCTTTTTCTTTTTGAGGGGATTAGTATCCTGAGGATTTAAAACTCGGCGATCACTTGAATGCGTTCATCATCAAATGTGGATTCAATAACCTTCCGCACACCGTGCCCTGGATTCGATTCCTTGTGAATCTTGACTAATTGATATTTGTGTAGGATATCAAGATCGTTATTTAAACTCGAGGGTGATCTTTCCATTGCCTGACTAAGTTCAGAGAAGATAACTCGGTTATTTTTGCGTAAAAATTTGACCAGATTGGTTCTTTCTGACTTAAGTAATGCTCGAAGATCTTCTGGTTCAACCCAGATGATATTTTTACGAGTTATTTTGCGCCCTTCGTCAATTTCTCTCGCCGTCTCTCTGGCAGAAGAAAAGAAGTCGGACAATGTGCCTGGTTTTATCGTGATACTCATTTTATGAATTCCTTTACTTCTTCTTCAAACCGGTTTAGCAAGTCCTCATAATTTGTGAAATCGTCAACGGAAAATATCTCGCCAAAGTAATGCTTGTGATGATAATTGTGTGCGTTGTCGTAGCCAATGACTCGCCCATTGTCTTTTGAACATAGCCGGTGATTAATGTAGGCTAAGCTGTATTTTACAACTGCGCCATCCTCGTCTTCCCATACCTTGATTGTGATAAGACCGCCGCCTTTTCTGTTCGGGACTGGGAATCGTTCGGAAACTGTTTTGATGAATCTTCGCTTGCTCATGTAAATTAATAATACCAGATATACAAATAAATGTAAACCTGTTATCAGGAAAGTATTATTCCGCCCTAGCTCGCTCTGCCGAGCAGTGTGCGGTCAAAAAGCACTTTGAGTATCCCCCTAAATTCGATATTTTCACAAAGCAGGTTTAATACTGGGCATTTCCTACTTGTGGGAGTAGTAGACCAACCGCGTTGGTCGTCGCCTTGAAAACCGCCCAATTCGATTGGGCCGCTTCGCGTACCTGGTTTCACCGATGCTAACGCAAAGACGCAAAGTAGCAGAGACGCAGAGAGAATATCTCTGCGTCTTTGGTGCGCCACGAGGCGTGTACTTGCCAGTTGGTGAAAGTCCAACCTGACCAATTTGCCATTCAGTCAGAAGAAGTAAGGGCAGCCTACTCGGTGACGAGTATGCTGAAGCTCTTTACAATCAATAAGTAAGCCGTAACGG
>DAOUWT010000106.1 GCA_030666985.1 Chloroflexota bacterium | reverse complement strand
GACCTCTTCCAGGGCGGACACCTCTCCCACGGCTCGGAGTTCAACATCTCCGGGCAGCGGTACAAAGTTGTCTCCTACGGCGTGGATCCCAAAACCGAGCGTCTTGACTACGACCAAATCCGCGCCATGGCCCTGGAACACCGCCCCAAGGTCATCATAGCGGGTTACACATCCTACCCCTGGGCGCCAGATTGGGAGAAGTTCCGCGCCATCGCCGACGAGTCGGGGGCTTACCTGATGGCCGACATCGCTCACGTGGCGGGAATGGTCGCCGCGGGCGTTTATCCCAACCCCCTGGGAATCGCCGATGTGGTCACCTTCACCACCCACAAAACGCTGGGAGGCCCCCGGGGCGCAGCCATCCTCACCACCGACCTCGACATCGCCAAAGAGATTGATCTAGCCATCTTCCCCGGCGAGCAGGGCGGGCCGCACGTCAACAAATTTGCTGCTATGGCCGTGGCTTTTAAGATCGCCCAAACTGAGAAATACGCTCAACTCCAACGCCAAACGGTGAAAAACGCTCAGGCCCTGGCAAAAGGCCTTCAGGAGCGGGGGCTGCGCCTAGCCTACGGGGGCACGAACACGCACCTCATGCTCCTCGATCTCAAATCCATCCCCACCACAGAAGCGCCCCCCACCGCCCAGAAGTATCCCGTTTGGGGCGAGCCAGCCGTGCGGATGATGGACATAGCCGGGCTGGTGGCCAACAAGAACACCATCCCCGGGGACACGGAAACATCCACCGCCACGGGCATCCGCCTGGGTACGCCCTGGCTCACGCAGCGCGGCCTAAACGAGGGCGACATGGACGCGATTGCCGGCCTCCTCCACCGCCTGCTCACCAACATCAAACCCTTTGCCTACACCGGCCTCATCGGGCAGCTTCCGCGCGGCAAAATGGACATTGACATCCTCGAAGAAGTTCGGCGTGGAGTTAGTGTCATTGCCGACAAAGCGGGCATTGATTTCGAGTACCAAGAGAGCGGTTATCCCCACTATACTTCGGTGGATGAAAATCCCCCGCCCGAACCCGTTTCCCTGCGTGTGACCGGTTGGCGGGCGCGGCAGCACATCAACGAGGTTTGCACCGCCAACACCCTCGCGCTCAAGCCGGGCGACTCGCTCACCACTTATATGCTCGACCGTCATGGGGTGCTGCTGGCCGAGGTGGTCGTAGCGCGGGAGGAGCAGGACGCCGTGGGGCGGGATCGCTACACCCTCACGCCCGCGCCGGGGGATGCCGCTAAGGTCACGTCCTGGCTGCGCGGCCTGGGGGATGGGTACACCCTTTTCGACGCGGAGGATTTGTTCCGCAAGGTGCAAGGCCCGGTGCTGGTGGAAGTGGTGGACGCAGCCGCAGGGGATGCGGGCCTAGCAGTGGGGGATGTTGCCGAACCCGGAGCGTCTGCCCTGACCCTGTACGCCGCGCATCCCGAGCGTTTCGATCTCACAAAGCCATACTTCGTAGGACAATCCGCCCTGACCGAATCCGCCCCCAGCGTGGAGCGGTCACCCTGGGCCTGGGGGGGGATAGAGGGGGGGGTACAGCGCACCGAGTTGAACGCAATCCACAAAAAACTGGGCGGCAGCATGGTGCCCTTTGCGGGGTGGGAAATGCCCGTACGCTACACCTCGGTCAAAGAGGAACATGCCGCCGTGCGCGAGGGAGCGGGCCTTTTCGATGTCTCGCACATGGGCGTTTTCGAGGTCACAGGCCCCCACGCGACCACATTTTTAGACACGGTTTTCTCCAATTACGCGGCCTGGATTGAGGATATGCAGTCCATGTACGGTTACTTCCTGGAACCCGACGGCAGCGTGATTGACGATGGCATAATTTATCGCGTGAACGCAGAATATTACTACCTGATCATTAACGCCTCCAACGCCGACAAGGATTGGGACTGGCTCAACGCGGTCAACGATGGCAAGGTGCTGATTGACGCTGAACGTCCCTGGGTGAAAGTTGAGGCCCGGGCCGCGCTGACCAACCTGAAAGACCCGGCTGCTGGGAGTCGCCAAAAACGTGACCTCGCCCTCCAAGGGCCGGCCTCGTTGAAAACGCTCCAAGCCTTGACCGAGGATCCCTTGGTGAAAGCGGATCTGGCCCGCGTGCGCCGCACTGAAATGCTAGCGTGTAAGCTGGCCGGAATCCCCGTGGTGATTGCCCGCACCGGCTACACCGGCGAGGAGTGGGGCTTTGAAATTTTGGTGCATCCTGATGAAGTGGTCAAGCTGTGGAACGCCATCCTAGAAGTTGGCGAGGAGTTCGGTGTGAAAGTCGCAGGGCTGGCCTGCCGTGATTCGACGCGCATTGAGGCCGGTCTCCCTCTCTACGGGCACGAGTTGGCCGGGCCGTTTGACATCTCCCCCGTTGAGGCCGGTTTCCCCGGTTATGTCAAATATCATAAGCCGTTCTTCGTGGGGCGGGATGCGCTCCTAGCCCGTGAGAAAGACCGGGCGCGGGAGTTGATCCGCTTTAGGGTCAACGAACAACGCGTCCGCCGTCCCCATCACGGCGACCCCGTTGTGGATGAGCGTGGGGTGCAAATCGGGCAGGTGACAAGCTGCTCCATTGACCGGAACGGCTACTTCGTGGGATTGGCTATTGTAGATAAACGCTACAACGAGCCGGATACCTCCATCTCGTTCTTCCCCCTGCGCGGCAAATCATTGGAGGAAGCGCTCCTGCAGCGGGGACAGGTGGCCATGCCTATTGAGGCCACGGTGCTGACGCGATTCCCGGAGAAGGGGGAGGCGCGTCCGGGGTGGATGGGTGGGGAGGATTGAGGGAGGATAATTCCTAAAAAGTGCGTTCTAGAAATGAGGATTGTAGGTTATAATGCAAGAAAGGAAATCTTAAACAAATAAGCATATCTAAAAGATGGATAAAGGTTATGTATGTTGACACAATCTGAAGCAGATGCCTTGCTATCACTTGAGAAGCAATTTGTGGACACAAATTTACTAATTCTTGGCAAGATACCGATAAGCGAATCACATGATCTTGTTTCTCTTGATGGCAAAGAAAAATTCATTCTTGATATTTGGCGCGGCAGTATCAATTTGAAAAAATACAAATACAATAACCGCTCTCGAAAAATACATATTCTTGCAAGAGTTGATATTGGTGGATCTCCTCATCAAAATCCTGACGGTGTCATAGTACCTTGCCCACACATACATGTTTATCGTGAAGGATATGATGATAAATGGGCTTATCCCCTCAAGGATTTTCCTTTTAGAGACCCTGAAAACATGATTGTCGTTTTGGAAGACTTTGCACGGTTTTGCCATATCATTTTATTACCACCACTCCAATTAAAAGCATGTTAAATAAATGTGATTCCTTAGTAACAGAATACCTCGATTGGCTCAGGGAACATATAAGCATTTCCGAGTTAGAAGAGGGGTGTGAAATTACCACTCCCTTTTTAGATCGGCATAATGATTATTTGCAATTATATGTAATGAGCGATGAGAATCAATTCATTTTATCGGATGATGGATATATATTGTCTGATTTAAGAATGTCTGGTGTAGATATTAACACTGAGAAGAGACAAGATGCGCTAAATACAATACTCCGTGGTTTTGGGGTAAAAAATGAAAATGACGTACTTCGTGTTCAAGCCTCAAAAAAGAATTTAGCACACAAGAAACATTCATTGTTACAAGCCATGTTGGCTGTGAACGATCTCTTTTTATTAGCTCAACCACGGATTATTTCTTTCTTTGTTGAAGATGTGGAACAATATCTACGCCTAAATAAAGTCCGATATCTCCCAAAAGTTAATTTAGTAGGGCATACTGGCTATACTCATCATTTTGATTTTGCTATCCCTGCATCTGATCAAGCACCAGAAAGATTGATAAAAGCAATTAATTCTCCTACACGGAACAGCATAATGTCTTATATTTTTTCATGGAACGATACTAGAGGAGAGCGCGATTCTGATTCACAGGCATTTGCTTTTTTGAATGATATAGGCAATAATGTTTCTGCTGAGTCTATTTCAGCATTACATTCTTACAACATTACTCCGGTGCCTTGGTCACGGCGTGAAGAAAATACAGAGGCGTTAGTTGCATAACAAATAATAACTATTACTGGACTATAGGTTGAACTTGGCAAGGAAAGAAAGCAAAGAGAAAGGTGTCACCGTTGGAGTGAAGAGACGTTAGGAAAACGCCTCTGATTAGCGATTGGCAAGAAAGTGGGGTTATCAAATAAGTTGTGCTCGCGTCCACTCGTCAGGCAAACTCAATCCCACATAAAATAACACATCCCCGTCTCCGGTGAGGAGCGCGAAAATCGGTTATAATGAAGTTATCAAGGCTCACAAAGTCGGCGAGCCGATTGAGCAAACCGTTGTGCATAACAGAACAGGAGAGTATAAAATGTATACTCATAGAATAAAAGCCACAATTACAGCAGATCATAAACTTTTTTTAAGCCTGCCAAATGATTTCCCTGCAGGCCCTGCTGAGATCATTGTTTTAGCAGACTCTGGGGACAAGCAACAAATTGTTAATTTGGCAGGTGTCTTAGCGCCAGATATTTCTCCGCCTGAGGATGTTGATCCAATAGCCGATTCTCTCCAGGAGTTGCGCCGGGAACGCGAAAAGCGGTTTTCTGTCCAGCAGGAGAATTAATCATGAATTATGTTTCTGATGCTCATGCACTTCTATGGCATTTGTATTGGCCGCAACGATTGGGCGAAGCAGCGCAACAAGTTTTTTCCGATGCAGATTCTGGGAAAGCAACTATCTTTATCCCCGCTGTCGTTGTTGCAGAAGTCATAATGGTAGTTCAAAAAGGTCGCTTACCAGGTGCGTCGCTCGACCATCTTATTCCGTATTTTCATTCAATGAATGAAAGCGAAAATTATCCATTAACATCCTTGTTGCCAGAAACAGTTATAGCCAGTCATGGGTATAGTATCATCCCTGATATTTTCGATAGGCTTATAGTCACCGAAGCAATTTTAAAAAATCTTCCTGTTATCACCCGTGATCAAAACATTCAAGAATCTGGGCTGGTTTCTACAATATGGGATTGAATTGGCAGGTCAGGTTTTGTTGTAAGTGTCAAACGTTGTTAAAACGGAGCGATGGGGTACTGAGAAAACGCCTCCAATCAGCGCTTGCCAAAAAAATGGGGTTATCAAATAAGTTGTGCTCGCATTCACTCGTCATGTAAACTCAATCCCACATAAAATAACACATCCCCGTCTCCGTTACGCGGCGCGTAAGATGCTGAAAATCGGTTATAATGGAGATGTTGAGGTTCGCAAGGTTGATGAACCGACTGCGGCAGCCGTTGAAAAATACCGAATATCCCCCAATATTTAGGTGGTTCTGGTGTCATTAAAACAAATTAGAGACGACATTTATTCCGAGACAGTCACTTTTGGCCCGCACTTAATTGAGCGTATGTACGAGAATGGCATTTCGATTGATCAAATACTCGACGTAATTCTGGACGGAACTGTGAGAAAGAAAGAACCCGATGAGCGTTCAAAAGGTAAGTTCTCAAAATATACTATTCGCAAAAGACGCATCACGGTAACAGTGAAAGATTGCCGTCCTGCGTTCATTATTACAGCAAACAGGAGTTAGTGCTATGGAATGTCCACATGGTTGCTCTTCCCCAATGGAAACTGCTTTGGTAACGCGTATCTTTTATCGCGGTGCTGAACCAGTTGTGATTCGTGATCTGAAAGTGCATGTCTGCCCTGAGTGTGGTTATGAGACGTTGCCATTGAAATCTGCATGCATTGTTGAAAATGTGCTCAATGAGCGTCTTGAACCAATTGGTAGTTTCTCTGCTCCCTTATTCCAACCTGCTTAACCAGAACATAATGAAACGTACAAATATTCCGCGAACGGATTCAGTTCAAGAACTTGCTCATTTTTGGGACACGCATGATCTAACAGATTTCGAAGACGAACTTGAAGAAGTGCGTGAACCTGTTTTTGAACGCCAGACCGTAGTGTCTATTCAGCTAGAGCCTGAAGACGCTGAAGTTGTTAAGTCTCTTGCAAGGTCACGAAAAATCTCTCACACGAGTCTGATTCAGCAATGGATTGTCGAACGCATTCATGCTGCGTAGTGCCAGCGAACCGACTACGTAAATTGCTATATGCTAAGAATCAATAAGGCCAATTATGGACAGAAAAATATTGCTTGAACAAGTAAAAAAGTGTGTTCTCAAAATAGAGCCAAATGCTGAAATCGTTCTATACGGCTCGCGGTCACGCGGGGAGAGTAACGCGTATTCAGATTGGGATTTTTTGATCCTGGTGGATGGTGAACTTGATCCAAAGCGAGTTGACGCTATCAGACACCGCATTTATGAAGTTGAATGGGATTCGGGCGAAGTGCTCAGTAGCATTGTGAGAACTCGGGATGCTTGGAAAAGTCCAAAATATGGTGTCATGCCTTTTTATAAAAATGTGACAGAACACGGAATACGCCTATGACGGACAAACAGCATATTGAGGATTTAATCGAATATCGTTTGGAGAGGGCAAGAGAAACTATTGAAGATGCTAAATTATTGGCAAAAGCAGGTCATTGGAATCCTTGTGTGAATCGACTTTATTACTCCTGTTTTTATGCTGTGACAGCACTATTGGTTCAGCACGGATTATCTTCTTCAAAACATACAGGTATCAGGTCTTTGTTTAACCGAGAGTTTGTAAAAACAGAAAAAATTCCCAAAAAGATGGCTATACTATACAACGATCTTTTTGAAAAACGCCAAGAAGGGGACTATGTGGATTTTGTATATTTTTCAGAATCGGAAGTTACGCCTTTGATTCGGAAAACAGAACTTTTTGTGGGCCATATAGAAAACGCTGTCGGGAAGAAGTAACGAATACTCAAAAAGGGAGAGAGGTGTCGCAGACCTCCGAGGTTTCTAAAAACCTCGGAGGTCTGCGTATTTCTGGGGTATAATGTGGCATACTTTTTAATGATTACACGATTTAACTAACACAAAATTGAAGAGGAGTAAATTATGGATCCAATTATTTTTCGCATCCCCGGTACAAATTTCGCGCTGCATTGGTATGGTTTGATGATGGCAGGGGGAATCATCTTAGCCGGGTATATTGCAGAATGGGGCGTGCGCCGCTATGGCGAAAAATCAGAGTACGTGTGGGACTTGATGATCTGGGCTGTCCCAGGTGGAGTCATCGGGGCGCGGTTGTGGTATGTGCTCACCGATATTTTGGGGGGGAGTACTTTTTTTCTGGATAACCCTGTTAGGATTCTCAAGACCTGGGAAGGGGGGCTGCACTTCTATGGGGCAATATTAGGAGGAGTGTTGGCTGGCCTTATATACATCCGCAAGAATAAGTTGGATATAAGGCTCTTCCTTGACGCGGCCGCACCGACGCTTTTGATCGCTCAGGCCGTGGTTCGTCCAGCCAATTTCATCAACCAAGAATTATATGGACAACCCACTAACCTCCCTTGGGGCATCTCCATTGACGCTGCCCACAGGATCGCTCCCTGGACTAATATGCTCCGCTACCCGGTGGAGACAACACGCTTCCACCCCGCTTTCGCTTATGAAATTCTTTGGAACCTCCTCGCAGCAGGAATATTAATGTGGCTCGCTTTGGAATTCAAAAAGAGGATCAAACCAGGCAGCATTTTCGCGGGATGGCTCGTGCTAGAAGGCGTGGGACGGGAAATAATCGAATTCTTCCGCCCCGACCAGCCCCGCATCCCCGGCACAGACATCAGCATCACGCGCATTGCGGCGGGAGTGATGATAATAGCCGGCATTATTGCTTTGTTGATCCAATACGAGATAATTCACTTGCCATTTTTGAAGCCTGGGAGCGATTTTTATAAGATAGCTCCAAAAAAAGCGAAGAAGAAGTAGAATTCAGTGTTTAGTCAATGTCATTAAGTTAGGCAATTAATCATGTCATCTCGACGCGGTTTCGGCATGGTTTCCACCGGATAACGAGGAGAAATCTCGGGTTCAGCCTACCATTT
>DAOUWT010000168.1 GCA_030666985.1 Chloroflexota bacterium | reverse complement strand
TTAATAAACCATGCAAATTTTGCTTCATAATGACCGCAAAATAACGAACTTATCACAGCTGTAATTCCAATCATAACACGCATAAACAAAGTAACTTCAGGGATTAATGCTAGTATTACTGTAGCAATACTCATAGGAACGAATATTACCAATCCTACAATAAGGGCACGATTTTCAGCTTGAGACTGAGTACTTGAGGTAGCAGCTGGTATTGCAACAGGAATCACGAATGTAATTATTCCCCACAAAAAAGAGCTTAAAATATATGCTACCGTGACATTCCCTGCCTCTACAAAAAACGATAGCGACATAAAAAATAGCATAGGTAATGACACTATAAAAATAAACGCCACTCCTTGCACGACTAGGCGAATTATAGCGATAACACTACCTCGTCTTTTTAATAGCCACTGAATGCCTTGGATTACAAAAAAAACGCCCGCAAGCAAGTCCACTATAGTTGCTAAACGTCCGGCAATTTTCCAATTTATGATATTCATTTGCGGATTCCTGATTCCTCGTCACTAATTTCCTAGTACCTCATCCCTAGTCTCCTAGTACCTCATCCCTAGTCTCCTAGTACCTCATCCCTAGTCTCCTAGTACCTCATCCCTAGTCTCCTAGTACCTCATCCCTAGTCTCCTAGTACCTCATCCCTAGTCCCCAATCCCTCCAGCGCAGCGTGCATCAACGCCAAACTCGCCTCCCAATCAGCTATCCGTGACAGGGACGCAGCGGTGTGCAAATATCGGGCCGGGACAGAAACCGTCACGCTGGGGATTCCCATGCGCTGGCGGTGGATGGCTCCGGCATCGGTTCCGCCCATTCCCGGCTGGCGCAGTTGGTAGGGAATCTCAAGCTCCTGGGCGGTGCTGACGAGGTGCTTGATGAGGCGGGGGTCAGATAATGTGCGGGCGTCTGCGGTGTAGATGGCGGGGCCGTCGCCCAAACGGGTGTTGTAGGTGGCGTTCTCGTCCTCATCATCCCAGGGGAGAAAGTCACGGGCGGGAGTGCTGTCGAGGGCGAATGCCAAATCGGGGTCGAGGGCGTAGGCCGCTACGTGCGCTCCCCGCAGGCCAACTTCCTCTTGAACGGTGAATGCGGCCAGCAGGTCAATATTTTTGGGAGCGTGTTTGACCAGCTCTATGAGGGTGGCTACGCCAAAACGGTCGTCCAAGGCTTTGGCCCTAATGCTGTCTCCCAGGAGGGTAAATTTGGTGGCAAAGGTGGCTCTGTCGCCTACTTTGACCTTGGATGCGTTCTCAGGGCCAACGTCAATGCGTAAAGTGTCCAACGAGATGGCTTTTTTTCTTTCCTCTGGCTTTGTGAGGTGGATGGGTTTTGCGCCTATCACGGCGGGGATGCGCTCCGCCCCCACCCAGAGGGCTTTGCCCACCAACTGGCGGGGATCAAGCCCCCCCACGGCGGAGAAACGGTACAGGCCGTCTTTCTCGTCGGAGGTGAGCATTAGCCCCACCTCGTCCATGTGGGCCGCAACCATCACTTTTACCCCCCCTGATTGCCCCCCCCTAGCATCCCCATCCCCCAGGCAAGTGACCAAAACGTTCCCCAGGGCGTCCACCTCCACGACCCCCTCCCTACCCTCCCCCAGCTCTTCTAGCACAATCTGCCGCACCTCGCCCTCATCCCCCGAAACGGCACAGGCATTTGTGAGACGTTCTAATAAATCTAGCTGCTCTTGGTTAATCTTCATCATTTTTGTCATCCTCCCAATTGAGAGTCTCCATGAAATCTAGCGGCAAACGGGCAATGAACTCCGCCAACAGACGCCCTGTGCGCTTGATGTCTTTGACGCTCACCATCTCGACCGGGGTATGCATGTAGCGCAGGGGGATGCTGATGACGATGGTAGGGATGCCGGTGGCGGCAATTTGGAGGGCGTCTGCGTCTGTGCCAGAACCACGGGGGAGAGGCTCTAGGGCAAAGGGGATTTCTAGCTCCTGGGCGATTTTCTTGAACTCGGCGAAGAGGGCGGGGTGGACGGTTGGCCCCCATCCCAGGGTGAGGCCTTTTCCGAGGGGGTAGGCTTGATGCTTGGGTGCGCCCGGCCCCTCCGCAAAGGTGACGTCTATGGCGACGGCCAAGTCGGGGCGCAGGCCAAAGGCGGATGTCTTGGCCCCGGCCATGGTCTCCTCTTCTTGCACGGTGGCGACGGCCCACACATCCCAGGCGTGGGAGCGGTGGTGCAAATCCTCCAGGGCCAGGGTGAGGGCCACGACTGAGGCTCGGTTATCGAGGGAGTGCCCCGCCAGGGTATCTTTGCCCATTTCTAGCGGTTCTTGGGCAAAGGAGATTACATCTCCCACCCGCACCTTTTGGCGGATTTCTTCGGCGGAGAGTCCCACGTCTACGAGAAGATATTCCATGGGGACGGATTTTTCGCTGTTCCCGTGGGGGATGAGGTTGGCGGGGGGCTGGGCGACCAATCCGGGCAGGTCTTCCCGTCCATGGACGGTGACCATCTGGCCAGGCAGCACGCGAGAATCCACGCCGCCAATGGATGTGATACGCAAGCAATCGCCCGCATAACCGGCGACCATGAGGCCAATGGCGTCCATGTGGGTAGCGAGCATTATTTTGGGGCGGGGTTCGGGGCCGCTTCCGCGCTGTAAGCCTTGTAAACTTCCTATGCGGCTTACTTGCACCTCGTCTGTGACTGCTTCCCAGGCTTCGGCGATGATCTTGCTCACCGGGCCTTCGTAGCCGGAGAGTCCGGGGGCGGAGATGAGTTTTTTGAGAAATTCTAGGGTGTGGGGCATGGGGGCTCCGGGTGCTAGGTATCAGGTACCAGGTACTAGGTATTAGGTATCAGGTACTAGGGATTAGGTACTAGGGAGTAGGTGTTTCAGTTGGGGTAAGTGTATTAGTAGGTGTATCTGTGGGGGAGATTTGTGTGGCCGTGGGGGGGAGGGATGTGGGCGTGGGGGTTTCCGTTTGCGTAGCAGTAGATGTCACCGTGGGGGTAGGTGTTGCCGTGGGGGATGGTGTCGTTGTGGGGGTCGCGGTAGCGGTCTCCGTGATGGTCGCGGTAGCGGTCAGGGTCTCGGTGGGTGTCTCGCTGGGGAGGGGAGTCCCGCTGGGGGTGAGGGTGGTGGTCGGTGTGAGGGTGGGGGTAAAGGTCGGGAAGGGTGTGCGCTGAACGGCCTGCGGCGTGGAGGTGGGTTCAATTGCCAGAGTCGGAACCTGAGTAGCAACGGGCGTTCTCTTGACCCGATTTCCGATGCCTTTGACGACGAATCCGAGGCAATAGCAGGGCAAGGTGGCTAGGATGATGATGATTAATATATAATGAAGTCGCCCGCGGGGGATTGTTTGCATGGGGTAGATGATAACATGGAGGTTGGTATATTGGTAGGTTGGGGGGTTGGAAAACAGGGAAGCAGGGAAGCAGGAGATCAGGGAAGCAGGAGATCAGGGAAGCAGGAGATCAGGGAAGCAGGAATCAGGCATGCAAAGACTTCCGAAGTTTTGAAAACTTCGGAAGTCTTTTTCGTTTATTCGTGGCCCTATTCGTGGATGGCAGACCAACGCCGGGACGAGTAGCGAGATGCGAGTTAAGAATTAGAACGTTAGGGCTCTCCCCGCTCCCCAATCTCAATACCCAATATCTAATACCCAATATCTAATACCCAATATCTAATATCCAACCTCCAATATCCAGCCCCCCACCTCCACTCCCACGCGCACATCGCCAATGGCGGCTGGTAAAGCAAACCGCACAATGCCAGCGGCTTTTTTCTTGTCACGCTGCATGGCCGCGACGATGGCATCTCGATCCAATCCGGGCGGAATCTCCGTTGGCAATCCCAGGCTGCTTAAAAGAGCGGCAATGCCACCGGCCAACCCGGCCTGCGCCAGGCCAATACTTTCAGCCATGCGGGCCTCGGCGACCATGCCAATTGAGACAGCCTCCCCATGCCGCACCCGGAAACCGGATACTAGCTCTACGCCATGCCCCACGGTGTGACCGTAATTCAGGGCGGCCCGGATGCCTTTCTCGTAGGGGTCTTCCTCTATGATGCCCACTTTCACCGCCATCCCACGGCGCACAATTTCTTCCAGTCCCGCGAGGTTTTTAGAACCTCGGAAGCTTTGGCATGCCTCGAATAAACTTGGGTCAGCAATCACGCCATGCTTGACCACCTCTGCCATACCGTTGGCAAGCTCAACATCTGGCAAAGTTTCCAAGCCGCGGGGATCGGCCAGCACCAGGCGGGGAGGGTAAAACGCTCCAATGAGGTTCTTCCCCTGGGGAAGGTCGGCCCCGGTCTTGCCGCCCAGGCTGGCATCCACCATGGACAGCAGCGAGGTCGGGGCCGCGACCCACGCCACACCACGGGCAAACGTCGCCGCCGCGAAGCCGGTCACATCCCCCACCACGCCCCCCCCCAGGGCCAAGATGGTGCTGCCACGCTCGATTTTGGCGGATAGAAAAGCCTCCCACAGTTTCGAGACCGTTTCCAGGGTTTTAGACCTTTCCCCAGCCGGGATCGTGACCGCGTGGGCTGCAAATCCGGCCTCCGCCAGGGACGCTGTCACCCGCTCCAGATATAAATCCCCCACGTTTTCATCCGTAACTACCGCCACCGGCCCCCGCAGACCGCTAGCCCTGAGCATCCCGCCCAAGTTATCCAGGCCGCCTGCACGAACGCGCACATCATAAGCGGGGAATTGTTTAGTAGCCATGCTTTTTAGGTGAAACATCCCCAGTTCCACTTGAATATCCCAGGCCACGGCTTGGGACGTTTTGCCGGCGGTGTTCACCTGGAGCGGGAAGGAAGCGTAATGCTTCTCGCGCCTGGATAATAGATTCGACAAGCCCTCACCGGCGTCTCCTGAGAGCAAAGGCCGTTCGGCAGCATCCGCGTGCAAGCGTGCCAGCAAGGTGTGAGCAGGTGCATTCAGGAGCAGGACTTTGCCATAGGCCTCGGCCAATTCCCGGTTCTGGGAAGTTGTCAGCGTGCCGCCCCCCAGGGCAATGATTTTTTCTTCGGGGGACAATATGCTCTCTAAAACCTGCCGCTCCCTCTCCCGAAAGCCCGCCTCTCCCTCAACGGTGAAAATTTCCGGGATGGACATTCCGCTGCGAGCCTCGATTTTCGCATCCAAATCCACAAAGGGGAGATTCAGGTTCTTGGCCAAAATCCTCCCAATTGTACTTTTCCCAGACCCTGAAGGCCCATACAAAAACACTGAACACTGATCACTGAATACTGAATACTGATCACTGTCCACTGATAACTGTCTCATTCTGGCCACCAGGTATGGGGAGTATTATCCATCGTCAAATCGGAGAGGCGTGCCTGGGGCAGAGTCTCAAAACGGGGGCGCATCTCCTCGATGGAATCGCCGCCGAGTTTTTCGAGTAGAGCATCGGCCAGCACAAAGGCCACGACCGCTTCGATAATTGGCACAGCGCGGGGGACGGGGCAAATATCGGAGCGCTCGTATTGGGTGGAGGTTTCCTCGCCTGTGGCCAGGTCAACGGTTTCTTGGGGCGTCAGCGTGGCAGCAATGGGCTTCATGGCGGCCCGGATGATGAGCGGCTGCCCGTTGCTGATGCCACCTTCAATGCCGCCGGCGCGGTTGGTGGGACGGGTGAGGGAGGTTGGATATTGGGTATTGGGTATTGGATATTGGATATTGGAGGTTGGAGTTGGGTTTGGGGACGCGGGGGGAATAGAACGCGGATGACGCGGATGGCCAAGAGCATGCCCTTGGCTAGGCGGATTTTCGCGGATTTTTTTGTCGAGGGGCGGGGTCTTGCCTAAGCGGATGGCGTCGTGTACCTGCGTGCCAGGGAGGCGAGTGTTCTCGAAGGCGGGGCCGAACTCGACCCCTTTGATGGCCTGGACGCTCAGCACGGCGGCCCCGAGGCGGGCTTCCAGTTTGCGCTCCCAGTGTACGTGTGATCCCAGGCCGATGGGCAAGTTGAGGGCCGCAACTTCAATGACGCCGCCGAGCGTGTCCCGCGCTTCAATGGCATCCCGGATGCGGTCACGCATCGCCTCGGCAGTTTTCGCATGGGGACAACGCACATCGTTTGCTTCAGCACGTTCGAAGCGCTCGCCCAGGGGAATTTCGCTCAGGTCAGCGGGGATGCCGCTAAAGTCAGCGG
>DAOUWT010000339.1 GCA_030666985.1 Chloroflexota bacterium | reverse complement strand
GCAGCTCCTGCGGGTGGCGTCCGGGGAACTGCCGTTCCCCTCAGAGCAAATGACACATGAATAATTCGAGAATGGCAAACTTCAATACTCTTGGGGTAGCAAGCCAACCGTGTTGGCGGCCAAGCACATTGGCTGAATTACGATCACCCAACGCGGTTGGGCTACTACCCGATGGATAAAACTTCACGCATCACGTCTTCACGTTTCACGTATTCACGCATCACGTCTTCACGCATCACTTACCACAAAGGCGTTCTTTATGAACCTGGAAATCGAGAAAAATAGAGCTGTCATTGCAGCAGCCGTAGACCGCTCATGGAGGATTTTCTTAGCGGTTCTTTCAGTCTTATTGGGGCTGTTGGCTTGGCATCTGTTCTCCAAGTACGGAGATATGCCCTCTTTCATTTTTCCAACCCTGGGACAAGTTTGGGCGCGTTTCTTGAAAGTTCTCCGAAATGGGAGTCTGCTACTACATACAGCCATTACCCTTTCGGAGGTTTTGATGGGGCTGGCTCTAGGAGCAGGTGTGGCCATCCTTGTGGGATACTTGTTGGCAAAATCTAACACAATAGAACGGATTTTGTCTCCCTACATTGTCGCCAGCCAATCGATTCCCATTGTAGCTGTCGCTCCCCTTTTGATCATCTGGATTGGGCCGGGGATACTATCAAAAGTATTGATCGGGGCGCTTATTGTTTTCTTCCCCGTTCTGATCAACACCATCGTCGGTGTGCGCTCTGTCCCAAACGAATTGTATGAATTGATGAAATCCTTGCAGGCCACCCGCTGGCAAACCCTCACCATGCTCGAGATACCGGCCGCTCTCCCTGTCTTTCTGGGCGGCCTGCGGATTGGAGCCACCCTGGCCGTGATTGGAGCGGTGGTGGGCGAATTCGTCGGCGCTGACCAAGGCTTAGGCTTTCTCATCAATGTCGGGCGGGGATTGTATGATACAGCCCTGGTCTTTGTGGCTGTCTTCACCTTGATCCTTATGGCTTTAATATTGTATGGTGCGGTAGTTTTGCTGGAGAACAAGCTCTTATCCTGGCAAAAGCGCCGGTAGAGTGAAGAGTGAAACGTGATGAGTGATACGTGAGTTCACGTCTTCACGCTTCACGTCTTCACGTTTCACATTTTATTTTTTTGGAGGTATATCATGAAGCACCGTATTTTTGCGTTTCTAGTTTTACTCACCCTGGCCTTAACATCCTGTGCCGGGGGAGCATCCCCGCCTGAGATGACCCATATCCGCCTGCCAATGGCGTACATCCCTAACGTCCAATTTGCGCCATTCTACGTGGCCTTCGACAAAGGATATTTTGAAGAAGTCGGCATTGATCTCGAATTTGATTATAGTTTTGAGACAGACGGCGTGGCCTTGGTAGGAGCGAACAATTTACAATTTGCGGTCGTCTCTGGCGAGCAAGTCCCCATAGCGCGCGCAGAGGGATTGCCCATTGTCTACATTATGGCCTGGTACAAGGATTATCCAGTTGCAATAGTCACTGATAAAACTCAAGGCATTCAATCCCCCCAAGATTTGGTGGGAAAAACAGTCGGTTTACCCGGCTTGTTTGGCGCCAGTTATGTCGGTTTACAAGCTTTTCTACAAGCCAACGGACTAGAAGAAAGCGACCTTACCCTTGACTCAATTGGCTTCAATCAAGTTGAATTATTCGCCAGCGGGAAGGAAGATGCTATAGTAGTCTATATTGCCAATGAACCTACCCAACTTCAGTCCCAGGGATACGAACTTAATGTCTTTGCCGTTTCCGATTATGTAGACTTAGTCTCGAACGGCCTCATTACCAATCAAACAACACTCGAAGAGAATCCCGAATTGGTGCGGGCCATGATCCAGGCCACCCTGCGAGGCATCAAGTACACGGTTGAAAACCCTGACGAAGCTTACGAGATCAGCAAAAAATATGTGGAAAGTTTAGCTGACGCAGATGAAGAAGTTCAAAAAGAAGTCTTAGCCGTTTCCATCTCTCTCTATCAAACAGACCCTTATGGCTATTCGAGCGCCAGCGCTTGGGAAAACATGCAGGATGTTTTACTGAACATGGGCCTAATGAAAAAAGCCATAGACCTAGGCACAGCCTATACAAATGAATTCATCGAATGATAATCCAATCCTAGAAGTTAATGATCTGGGCGTTGCTTTTCTAAATGGACAAGGCCCTCTGCAAGCCCTGGAAAAAATTTCATTCAATATCCAGGCTCAGCAATTCGTTTGCATCGTGGGACCTTCTGGGAGCGGAAAAAGCACCCTTCTGCGCATTTTGGGGGGATTGCTCTCCCCTACCAGCGGAAAAGTGATCTTCAACGGCTCCCGTCTGGATGGGCCGCGCCCCGGGGTGGGGGTTGTCTTCCAAGATGCCAACCTCATGCCGTGGCGGACGGTGGTGGAGAACATAGCCCTCCCGCTGGAGGTGCAGGGCGTCCCGGCGGGGGAGGTTCGCGCCCAAACCGGGGGGTTGGTTGATCTCGTGGGACTGGGTGGCTTCGAGGATTGGTTGCCGCGTGACCTGTCGGGGGGAATGGCGCAGCGCGTGGCCATTGCCCGGGCCCTGATCCATGACCCGGACCTTTTGCTTCTTGATGAGCCGTTTGGCGCTTTGGATGCCCTCACGCGGGAGCGCATGGGAACCGAGTTGCTGCGTATATGGCGCGTTCACCGAAAAACAGTCATCATGGTCACCCACGATATATCCGAAGCCGTCTTTTTGGCAGACCGCATCTTGGCCATCAGCCCCCAACCGGGGCAACTCAGGCTGGACTTAGACGTTAACCTCCCCCGTCCACGCCAAGACAGTGACCGCTATTCTGCCGACTTTGTGGCCCTGACCCATAAATTGCGGGACGCCCTTCAGTAATTTACATTACGCTCGAGCAGGATCGGCAGCTCCTGCGGGTGGAGTCCGAGGAACTGGCGTTCCCCT
>DAOUWT010000123.1 GCA_030666985.1 Chloroflexota bacterium | reverse complement strand
TGCCTGGGCGGGATTGTGGTGAAAAGAGCTACCGAATCTCCAGGCCCAATGGAACTTATCGAGAGTGTCGAGAGAGAAATAAGGGAAGTCTCCGATGTGCAGGCTGATGTAGGTGAAAACCCAGGGGATCCTAGCTTGCACATGGAATTGGCCATAGTTTATTGGGAAAGCGGTCAATTTCAAGAGGCTAAAGAGGAAGCAACTAAAGCTTTCGATTTTGCCCAAGATGACCCGCAACTTTATATAGAATTTGGTGATATGCTGGCCGGGCATAGTATCTGGGTTTATGCTGCTCCTTCTTACATCCTGGCCGAACGAAATATATCAAATCCCCCAGAAGAGCTGTATGATCTGATTCATCAGGCGGTGTATTTGGCGGCCTTTGACCCTATGGCCGAAGAGATGTTATTGAACTCGAGCTTGGATATTGAGCCAGAGATGCTCGAATTGGTAGAGGGCAGAATTGCACTGATGAACAACGATTTTGCTCAAGCAGAGCATTTCCTTAATTCTGTCTTAGAGAAGCAACCGGATATGCCGGAGGCCCACTTGTTTGAAGTGGAGTTGCTGATGGAGAGTTGCGATATAGAGACAGCTTTGCAAGCTTTGCAAGACCTTGAGGAAAGAGACGATTTGCCAGCGTGGGTTCAACAAGAAATTCGTCAAATGCGCCAGGAAGAGGTCTCCTATATAGATGCCCCGATAAAGGATGTAGAAGACCAGAGGGGGAGCGCTGAAGCTATGCAAAAAGTAAGCGATAACCCTGATGACCCCATGGCTCAAGTTAACCTGGCAATTGCTTATTGGGAAGAAGGGCGAACCCAAGATGCCAAGAATACGGCATATCACGCCTTCGATTTGACCGAAGGTGACACTCATCTTTACAGGGAAATTGGTGATATATTCGCGGAACGCCAAATTTGGCTCTTTGCTGCTCCTGCGTATCTCTTGGCCAATAAGAATGCGACAGGGACTGATGGCGATATATATGATTTGATAAATGAGGCGGTATATTTTGCGGCTTTCGAAGATGAAGCTCTAGAGATATTAGACGATCCGAGATTGGATCTTAACCCTCTCTTACTGGATTTAGTAGAGATTCGGCATGACATGGAAAAAGGAGAGCTTGACAGAGCGGAGGACTTATTGCGCTCCTTTCTAGATCACACACCAGACATGGTGGAAGCCCATTTACTTGAGGCAGATTTGTTGGGAAAACGCGGAGAGTTCGAGGCTGCCAAGCAAATACTCTTAGATTTACAAAGAGAAGAAAACTTGCCAGAGTGGGTGCGTACCCAAACGCAGGAACTTTGGAGAAAATTTGACGAACAAGAGTAAAGAGTAAAACGTGAAACGTGAAAAGTGAAACGTGAATTCACTCCTCACTCATCACTCATCACTCATTACTCATTACCTCATTACTCTAGGAGATATACATGCGCAAACCTTGTGTAGCAGGAAATTGGAAAATGAATAAAACGGTGGCCAGCGCCAGAGAATTAATAGTGACTATGCGTCCAGGCTTAGAGGCTATCAAGGGCGTTGAGGTGGTGGTTTGCCCTCCCTTTACGGCTTTGTCCCCCGTTTCGGATTTGTTAGCTTACTCTAAGATTGGCGTGGGCGGGCAGAATATGTTTTGGGAAGAAGAAGGAGCCTATACGGCGGAGGTCTCTCCCTTGATGTTGGCGGAATTGGCCCAATATGTAATCCTGGGACACTCTGAGCGGCGAGCCTATTTTGGAGAGACGGATGAAACAGTAAACCGCCGCATAAAGACAGCTTTGGGACATGACTTGACTCCCATTGTGTGCGTGGGGGAGACGCTAGAGGAGAACGAGGCTGGCCAAACTGCGGCGGTCGTCTCCCGGCAAATCAAAGAAGGCTTGGCCGGGATAGCACTTGAGGATGGTGAAGGCCTCATGGTTGCCTACGAACCCGTCTGGGCCATAGGAACCGGCAAGGCTGCCACATCTGAGGGCGCAAACGCCGTGATTGCCGATGTGATCCGGCCTGCTTTGGCCGAGTTGTTTGGCGCTGTCCTGGCCCAAGAGATCCGCGTCCTCTATGGCGGGAGCGTGAAGCCTCACAACGCAGCAGAATATTTCGCGCAGCCCGATATTGATGGCGCATTGGTGGGGGGAGCCAGCCTCAAAGCGGATGCGTTTGTGGATATTGCTAGAGCGGCGGCAGAATAATACGTGACAAGTGAAACGTGAAGCGTGAAAATGCAATTCACTTGTCACTCATCACACATCACTCCAAGGATTTCATGGAATTTCTCCGCCAACTAGATGGGTTGTGGTGGCTGCTGCTCACGTTAACTCTCTTGCTTCTCACCGAACGGGCATTACATCGCCAACTCCAGACCCTGTTCTTGCTGCTGACCAGACGGGAAAAAGTTTCTATTGTCATTTTTTCCTTGCTATTTTTCCCCGGCGTATTCATACACGAAACCAGCCATTATGCGATCGCGCGACTGTTAAAGGTGCGAACAGGGCGTTTTTCTTTGATCCCCAGTACCACCCCCGAAGGACGTTTGCAGCTTGGTTACGTAGAAACAGAAAGCACTGACTTTTTAAGAGACGCTTTAATAGGAATAGCCCCTCTCATTTTCGGAGGGGCTATTGTGGCTTATATTGGACTTCAGAGATTGCAAGTTTTGCTTTTGTGGGAGCAATTAACAGGGGGAGGTTGGGCGTTGTTCCAACAAGCTTTGGTAGATTTTTACCATCAACCCGATTTTTGGCTCTGGTTTTATCTTATCTTTGCCGTTAGCAGCACTATGCTGCCCTCTGCCACGGATCGTAAGGCTTGGCTGCCAGTAGGGGGAATCGTGCTGGGCTTGGTGCTGGCTAGCATCCTGGCGGGCGCCGGCCCCTGGTTGCGGCTCAACCTTCTCCCACGCCTTAACGACCTCTTTCGGGGATTATCCCTGATTTTAGCCATTAGCCTGGGCGTGCATGTGGTCGTCCTCCTCCCCGTTTGGGGATTGACAACATTGGTCTCCCGGATAACCGGCCTCAAGGTGGCATAACATTCGGGATTGCAATCATCCCCGTGGATTTTTTTGGGGGAGGGTGGTGCCACGCGGGGGGGGGACGGGGGGGGTGGCGAGGCTTTACCCAACCCCCTGCCCTCAACCCGTCCCAAACTGGCGATCCCCCGCATCCCCCAGCCCAGGCATGATGAAGCCAATATCGTTTAGTTTTTCATCTATAGCCGCCAGGTAAAGTGGAACGTCGGGGTGCGCCTCTTGCATGGCACGCACACCTTCCGGGGCGGCAATGATTCCCACAAACTTGATTTTGCCCACTCCCCACTTTTTGAGAATGTCAATGGTTGCCACCGCCGACCCCCCCGTTGCCAGCATGGGGTCTAGCACCAGGCAAACCGAAACCGTAGGCTCCAAGGGGAGTTTATTATAGTATTCAACCGGTTGCAAAGTGCGTTCATCCCGGTAAAGACCAATGTGCCACACCTCGGCGGAGGGCATCAAGCCCCAAATCCCTTCCACCATTCCCAACCCTGAGCGCAAGATGGGGATGAGGCCAATGGGTTGTTTTAACTCTGCTCCCACGGTGGTTTCCAGAGGAGTTTCCACTTCGCGGGGAGCAATGGTCAAGTCGGCCGTAGCCTCATAGGCCAAAAGGGCTGAAATCTCCCGAATTAATTCCCGGAATTTCTTGGACTTGGTCTCCTTATCGCGCAATCGCGAAAGTTTATGCGCCACCAAGGGATGTTGTGACTCGAATATGTTGGACATGGAAATATCTCCTTGTATATTGGTATATCGGTATATTGGTATATTGGTATATTGGTAGATTGGTTTTCCCAATTTACCCTTTATAGTATACCAAATTCCCAGTTTCCCAGGAGACCAATTTCCCAATATACCAGCCTCCCAATATCTAATATCCAATATCCAATATCCAATCCCCCATGTTATAATCTACCCCATGACTGATAAACGAAAAAACAGCCCTATTGACCCCGACAAAAAATCCGGAGACAACTTAGACTACGCCCTAAGACCTCAATACCTTGCAGACATGGTAGGTCAAGAGCAAATCCGAGAAAATCTGGAAATCCTAATTGCCGCTGCTAAACACAGGGAAGAAGCTTTAGACCACGTCATGTTCTACGGCCCTCCGGGGCTGGGCAAGACGACTCTGGCGCACATTCTGGCCAACGAGATGGATGTGAACATCAAAGTGACCTCCGGCCCGGCCATCGAGCGTGCGGGAGATTTAGCAGCCATTCTCACCAACTTGCGCGGGGGGGACATCCTATTCATCGACGAGATCCATCGCCTGGGGCGGGTCGTAGAAGAGGTTCTCTACCCGGCCATGGAAGACTATGCCCTGGACATCGTGATTGGCAAAGGCCCCTCGGCGCGTTCCGTGCGTTTGAAGCTGCCGCGTTTCACGGTGGTGGGAGCGACCACCCGTTTGGCCCTGGTCACCGCTCCCCTGCGGGCCCGCTTTGGAGCGGTTTATCGTTTGGACTATTACTCCTTGGAAGCCATGGAGTACATCATCCACCGGGCCGCCGAAAAGCTGACCGTCCCCGCCGACCCCGAAGGCGTACACGAGATAGCCCGCCGGGCAAGGGGAACGCCCCGTGTGGCCCTGCGTCTTTTGCGCCGGGTGCGCGATTTTGCTCAAGTCCGGGCCGATGGGACGATCACCACTCCAATTGCCCACAAAGCCCTCGACTTATTGAACATTGATGCCAAAGGCTTAGACAACATGGACAGGCGGGTTTTACGAGCTATTACGGTGAAATTCAGCGGCGGCCCAGTGGGGCTAAAGACCATTGCCGCCTCTATCCGTGAAGACCCAGACACCATCATGGACGTTGTAGAACCCTACTTGCTGCAAATGGGATTCCTGCAGCGTACTTCCCAAGGGCGCACGGCTACTAAACAGGCCTATAAGCACCTTGGCCTGGAACCTCCTCGAGATGCCTCTCAACCGCGTCTAATCCCCTAGGTGGTAGATTGGGGATTGGATACTGGATATTGGTAGATTGGTTCCTCCGCACCAGCCTCCCAGCATACCAATACCCAATATCTAATACCCAATATCTAATATTTTGTATCTCCCCATGCAAACATCCGATTTTCACTACGACCTTCCCCAAGAATACATCGCCCAAACCCCCGTAGACCCTCGCGATTCTTCACGGCTTCTAATTCTGAATCGTGAGACCGGAGCCGTTCAACATTCTCAATTCAATCGCCTGGGAGAGTTCTTGAAACCCGGCGATTTGCTCGTCCTCAACCAAACCCGCGTCATCCCCGCCCGTCTTTTCGGGTACAAAATCCCCACTGGGGGAAAGGTTGAACTGCTGCTTCTGCGCCAAGAGGACGATCTGACTTGGGAGGCTATGGGCGGTGGAAGCGGATTGCGCGAGGGGCGGCGGATTCAGATTGAAGATGGCCCACAAGCCGAAATAGTCCAAGTCCTGAACGGCCCCCTCCGCCTGGTGCGGTTCTCTGAGCCAATTGAACCTTTTTTCAGCCAGGCCGGACACGTCCCCCTCCCACCCTATATCCACGAAAAACTTGACGATCCCGAACGCTACCAAACCGTCTACGCGGAGGAAGTTGGCTCGGCGGCCGCACCCACGGCCGGGCTGCACTTCACTCCCCGCCTCATGGAGCAATTGCGCCAGCAGGGTGTTCAGTTTGCGAACGTCACCTTACACGTTGGCTTAGATACCTTTGCTCCGGTTCACGAAGAGACCCCCCAAGAACACAAAATCCATACCGAGTGGTGCCAGATCACACCCCAGGCGGCTCAAAAGATCAACCACGCTCGCAAATCGGGCGGGCGCGTGATAGCCGTGGGAACCACCAGTGTCCGCACCTTAGAGACCGCTGCCCAGAATGCCAAAGGCGACAACGCCGTTGCTCCCTTTGTAGGGCCGACTGATTTATTCATCCTCCCCGGCTACCAATTCCAAGTTGTGGACGCTATGATCACCAACTTCCATTTGCCCGAATCCACGCTCCTGATGCTGGTCAGCGCCTTCGTGGGTCGGGAACGCATCCTAGAAACATACAAAATCGCCCAGCAAGAGGGCTATCGTTTTTACTCCTTTGGCGACGCCATGCTCTTGGAGTGACGAGTAACGAGTAATGAGTGAAACGTGATGCGTGAGTTCACGTTTTCACGTTTCACGAGTTTTGGGATAACCAATATCGGAGCATAATGAAAAAAGAAATAACCCCCGCCGGTTTGTTAAATCTCTTCGTTGTTTACATCGTGTGGGGGAGCACCTACTTAGCCATCCGTTTTGGAGTCCGAGAGGGAGCCGGTTTTCCGCCCTTTACCTTTGGCTTCCTTCGTGTAGCAACTGCGGGAGTGTTATTGCTCCTGTGGGGAAAATTCCGTGGGAAAGCAATCAGTCTCACCTGGCGCGATTTTCTCACCCTGCTTGGGTCTGGCTTGCTCCTTTGGATTGGGGGAAATGGCCTGGTTGTCTTAGGAGAGCAGCGGATAGATTCCAGCTTGGCAGCCCTGATCATCTCTTCCACGCCTATCTGGGTAGCTGCTTATGAGGCTGTTTTAGATAAGCGGCTTCCATCTTGGCGGACTGTGGCTGCCTTGCTGGTAGGATTCAGCGGCATCCTCGTTTTGAGCTTCCCGATTTTTATCTCAGGCGTTCAGGCTGATGCTCGCTCAGTGTTCATGATAGTTGGAGCTAGCCTCAGTTGGGGGCTGGGGACAGTCTTGCAAAGCCGCCGCCCGACACAACTTTCTACCGTGGTTAGCTCCGGATACCAGCAGCTCATAGGCGGGATAGCCTTTGGAATTTTAGCATTGGTTTTTCGAGAACCACGCCCCACTCCCATCCCAGAGGCTTGGCTGGCTTTGGCGTATTTGTTGGTTTTCGGCTCACTATTGGCCTTTACCTCCTATGTGACCGCCCTCCAAATCTTGCCCACCAAAATAGTCATGACCTACCCCTACGTCAACCCCGTCATCGCCATGTTCCTCGGCTGGCTGCTCCTCCGCGAACCCATCACTCCCTGGACAATTGGCGGCGCGGGGTTGGTGCTTCTGGGCGTGGCAGGCGTCTTCCGCGAGCGGAGGAAATCGGTGGCTAGTGACTAGGAGATCAGGAACTAGGAATCAGGGAATCAGTAGACCAGGAATCAGGGAATCAGTAGATCAGGAATCAGGGAATCAGTAGATCAGGAATCAGGGAATCAGTAGATCAGGAATCAGGGAATCAGTAGACCAGGAATCAGGGAATCAGTAGATCAGGAATCAGGGAATCAGTAGACCAGGAATCAGGGAATCAGTAGATCAGGAATCAGGGAATCAGTAGACCAGGAATCAGGGAATCAGTAGACCAGGAATCAGGGAATCAGTAGATCAGGAATCAGG